>NZ_JPQB01000016.1:0-203869 GCF_000740665.1 Vibrio sp. B183
AGCAAGCCTCGCATTAGGCGAGGCTTTCGACTGCGGTATGGTCAGGCTACTATTTAATAGGCAGGTAAACCTCAGTCAAGAGATCACATTCATCTACTTCGTGCACAAAGTTTAGGTAGCAGAAGAATACAGGAAACTCTCGAAGCTCCTCACCACTTGTTGTTAGCCATTGTTGGTAGAGTTGATATATAGTATCTCCAATCGTATCGTGGCTTCCTTTATGCAACGCCATTGCGCAACGTCCTGCTGGAATAACCCCAGCTTTTACCGAAAATGGGTTCTCTGGAACTTCTCCACTATGACTGCCGCAGATATCAAATCGAAACTCCTCTTCTGGAGTCTGGTTTGGGTCTCCATAGGGAATACCGAAGGTTTTACTAGTTTTTATTGGTGAGAGACCAGTCGATTTTCTCCATTCAATAAACTTAGCTGCCGTTTCAAAAACCCTTTGCGGGTTTCCTCGGTGCTCAATAAAAGCAATAGGTTGTTCGGAAAAATCTACAATATTCACATCCACAACGTATTCTCCTGAGGTAGGTGGATTAAATTCATATTTTGAGTGCCATTGTTGCCACTCTGGTTGGCTTCTGAATTGAGATGGCGTTTGGCCAAACGTGCGCGAAAAGGCACGGCTGAAAGCTTCGGAGCTTTCAAATTGTGCTTCAAAAGCGATATCTGTGACTGTTATGTTCTTTTCAAACGCTAAACGAAATGACGCTCGTTTTAGTCTTGCGAAAAGTACATATTGTGTGGCACTAATCCCCATAAATGCAGAAAACACTCGCTGAAAGTGATATTTAGAACAAACAGCAATCTGGCTCAATTGATCCAAACTCAACTCGTGGTCAAGGTGGGTATCTATGTACTTACAGACAGTTCTGATTTGTTGCTCTCTGCGCAGTTTGGCACTTGTCATTGGCTAGCTATTCTCTATCAAGAAGGTGTGAACATAGTATGGCTATGCTAAACGTTTTACATGACTAAAGTTGCTCACTTTCCACCATTAAAATGAGCAATTGATGGAATGAAACTGAAAGAGTGCTTGAGGCCTTGAGTTAATGATTAATATAAGTAAGCACGATCTGTTTCTTCGGCTCTACATGCTTCTTTCCAAAGATGAGCTTGGTCGTCGTTCGGCTAACAAGGTTCTGCCCCATTATGAGTTAGTGTTGTTTCAATTCACCTTATCTACAGGCACAACTTGACCAAGTTTTTCTCATGTATAACTATGTAATCAATTGAGTATTTAGGCTTAAGTTAGCTACTAAAAGATTGGTGTATTTAGTCAAACTAGCGAGGGAATAGTGAGCGATTCTATAACCATAAAAGGGGTTACTAGCTATCACCCTACCACACCACAAATTATCGATATATCAAAGCAGAATACGTTGATTTTTGGCTTAAATGGAGCAGGCAAGTCCACAGTTTCTAATTTCTTGTATGATAGAGAAAAATTCGATGGTTGCAGCCTTAATGTTGAAGGGAGTTTTACCCCTATCGTGTACAACCAAGCCTTTGTAGAGCAACACTTTGTAAAAAGCTCAATGCAGGAAGGTGTATTCACATTGAGCAAAGACAATGCAGATCTTGAAGCAAGAATTGCTGAAAAGTCAAAATTGAGGGAAAAGCTTTTAGAATTATACAACGGGATCAAAGCAAAGATATCAGAAGCCGAAACAGCTCAAGGAAAGGCGACGGATTCTGCTATCGAAGAAGTATTCAAACAAAAACATATCATTGAGAAAACATCTCTTGCGCCGTTTCTTGAAGGGTTTAAAAGACCTAAAAGTAATTTCTACAAACAAGTAAAGTCACAAAAAGGGCTATCCCAAGACTCTATTGAAAGCCTTCAAGCTGAGTATGATTCCCTAACTCAATCTGATAAAGCACTACCGACATTAATTGAGCTACCTTCCCCACCAAGCCTAAGCATTGAAGAAACAACAATCCTTTCTGAACCAATTGTAGGTTCATCAAGTAGTCAGCTCACAGAGTTTATCACTGAACTCAACAACCAAAATTGGGTTAAGAATGGTAAAGATATCTACTTAGCAGAAGAGCAAACAAAATGCCCTTTTTGTCAGAAAGATACGATAGATGATACCTTTCGCTCTGAGCTTGCTGCATTATTTGATAAAACATATGACTCCAACGTGCAAAAAGTAGAAGCTTTATCGAAGTCTTACGGCTATGCGGTCACTAACTATATAACATCCATCCAAGATGCGTTTATCAATTGTTCGTTATATGACCCAAACTTACATAAGGTTGACCCAGTTATTGCTCTTCTAGAGCGTGTCTATCAAGACAACCTAGACCTGATTAAATCCAAGATAGAAAAACCAAGCTTATCTATTGAAATCATTGATTATCAGGAGAAATCAGCCCCTTTAATGAGTATCTCTGAAGAGATCAATGCAGCCGTTAAAGTGATAATAACAAAGGCAAGAAAATTCAAGGAAAGCAAAAAAGACATCCAAGACAGGATGTGGGATTCAGTTAGATATCATACTGAGTCTATTTTTTCATTGGAAAAGCGTTTGATAGATGAAAAAAATAGTGACATCAAACAACTAAATGCAGACTTGAAAAGGGTGAAACAGGTTGGTCAAAAAGTTGCTAGCAGAATCAGTTACCTTCGATCAAAAACGTCAAATATTGACGATACCATTGAAAGAATTAATATAAATTTGAAGAGTCTAGGTCTAACGAGCTTTGAAATTGTTTCATCAACTGACCCAGAGCAACAAAATTACTTTGTACTTAGCCGAGGGGAAAAGACCAATGAAGGAAAAGAAGTGTTTAAGTCCCTCAGTGAAGGAGAAAAGACACTGATAACCTTCTTGTACTTTATCGAGAAATGCAACGGCAGTATGAGTAAGGATTCAGACATCGCTGATAAAGAAAAACTGATCGTTATTGATGATCCGATTTCTAGTCTCTCTCAAAACTATATCTATGACATAGCCTCTCTGACCCACACCAAAATCATTAAAGGCAATAAGTTCAGAAAGGGCAATGATAGGTTCAATGATAAATACTCCCTATATCGCTTAATTAAAAAGCAATACACCAATGTACAACCAATGAATAAAGGTGAGCTAAAAAATGATTATCAGTCTTTATGGCAAATAATCAAAGATGTCATTGAGGGCAGTGCCAATCCTGTCGTTTTACCCAATGTCATGCGAAACATAATTGAGTATTATTTCGGTTTTGTGCATAAGAGAGACAAGCTATCTGACATCCTAAATGAATTAGCAGAAAAAGAGCCAGAGCAAGGACACAAAGCTTTTTATCGCTACATTAATAGGAGTTCACACTCTGATCCAACGAACATTGGTTTGATGGTCGAAGTTGAACCTCAAGCGTACTTGGAAAGATTCAAGTCTATATTTATAGAGAGTCAAGACGAGGAACATTACCACTGTATGATGGAGTCATAGTGGTTACCACTGAGGTATTCAATCAACTTATCGTCTTGGCAGCGATCGGCGGTGTTTACACACTACCTCAAGCTTGCCTAGACGAAATCGAGTGTACTGACGTACATCAACAATTTTCTGTCTCATCGGCAAAATCTCCACTGAGTGCCTGTGCTTGCCACAGGCAGCCTCATCACACAATGTAATAAGCTACTTCGGTTCAGTAGGCTGGAGAATTACCAAAGTGGTAGCGAAACAAGTTTAATATGCTTCGATTTTTGTGTAAATCGCTTACGTGGCCTGAGTGAGACCGATTTTAGTTACTCTCACAAATCTGAGTTATTTAGGATAGGGAGCAGGACAAACGCACTTCTGGCCAAAAGTAATTTAATGAGTAGAAATTGGTACGATCTAGTTAAAGTATGGTTTTAGAAAAGCTGACGTTAGCTAATTGTGCCTTAGTCGGCATAACGATTCATCTTTGACAAACTTGGTACCAAATAAGGGTAGGTAGCTGCTTGGTGTATTACTACACTCCTTTAGCCCAGCATTTTCCAAGCGGTTTTGATAGATTGATGGAGTAATAAAAACTAAGATTATTGAAAGGGCAAATGCAACTACCATTGTGTAATTAAGAATGTGACCGTGCGTATCTTCAAACCGTTTTTCATAGTAAATATAATATACAGCCGTAATGGTAAATCCGAGCATAACAATACCAAATGGTATGAGGCTAAAATCAAAACGAGAATATACCGCTACATTTCCAATTTCTTGAGCGAAATTAGCTATTTTGCTTAAACCTAAATAAAAGCAGGCGGAAGTTAACCCTGCGCCAATAAGGGTCGCTGGAAAAAACTTAGATACTCTTTTAATTTTTTTTATCAGATGGGAAATACTCATAGTACTCTCGGGGTTAATTCATTTAACGATTTTTTGATGAATCGTTTTACTTCGCTCTCTACCACTTCTTTGCCTGTTTCTAAAACGCCTTCCAGCAACATTTCAGCTAGATCGAGAACGCTATCATAAGCATCTTCTTTTAGTTGCTCTGCTTTTTCAACCGCTTCCTGCTGTGCTTTCTCCAATAGTTCAATGACCTTAGGCGTTATACCATAATGCTCATCCAGTTCGTTTAGTACAATAGATGTGACCAAACCGGCAGCAACAACTATGGCAAGGTTAACCGCCACAAAAGATACAAAGGCTAGTGAGGCAGCACCTAACGCAGCGGAAACCGCAGAAGAGATGCCGATTTTTACAATATCTGTGGCTAATGAGCCTATTAAATCGGTTAAAAAGATTTCGTCATTTAACGCGTAATCTAAGATCCGAAATCCAGCAGCAACAAATATAGTTATAACGGTTCCTGATTTGATTGAATTAGCTAATCCATATTTACCTATCCCTAGTTGAACCACTTTAGGGTTGTCAAGCCTGTACGTTGTGCCTGTTAATATCCTTCTCAAGCCAGAATAGCCACTCAATTTAATCATTTCGGTGCCAGTTTGGTTGTAGTAAGTTGACATCTTCATACCAAAAGTAGCTTTTAATCCGAGTTTGGTCGCTTTAATGCCATGGACATTAAATTGGGCGATGACCATTGAAGTAGTGACGATATCTTTACCGTTTACACCATAGTTGATCATGATTTGTGCGCCTGTGGAGGTTGTCATTGATTTCCAAGTCGCTTGAGTATCTTTCCATCCCCAGCTCTGTAGCACTCTAAATGCTTCTTCGAGAGTTAGAAACATCACATGTTCTTGATTCTCTTGTAGGTTATTACGCAAACTCTCATCAGGTAATTGCTTTGTGTTTATGTACTGACCTGAAGTAAAGTCATATGGTGGCCAATACATATTTTCAGGACCAATATTCGCAGTTCTGGCCGGTGTAATCGTGCTTTGTCTTTTTAATGGAGAAAGGAAACCTTTACCAACGCCGGGGGAAATTCTATTAGTCTTAACTTCATTTTGATAGGCAATAGAAGTCTTAGGGAAAAAGGTTTCGGCTTCAGCTTCGGAGTTGCTTGATGGATTTTGTTTCTGCTCGTTTTCATAAGCTATCGAGCCTTTAGGGAATATGCTTTCTGGGTTACTCATTGTTATTGCTCAGAAAAGAATCTCAGGATTTCACCTATGCTAACTTTTATAAAAGATAAAAAATGTCTAAATTGACATGCACTTTTACTAAAACTAAGTATTTGTGATAAATATCTCATATGAATGATTGAGAGTGTCATTTAGTCGGTAAAGGGTTCGCAAAATGTAGCGTAGGTGGTGAGCAACATTCATATGGGTTGGATTGTAACTTGGTAGCGTATCCAGTACATATTGATTGGAGGCACAAGGAACCTTAGAAGAAAAATGCCTAACAAGCGTTTAAGGTTTCAAGATATTAATTTAATCTATATTGAGCGCGTTAGATTTTAAACTCTAAGGTGTTTCTGTCCAATAAAGAGCTAACAGCTTCGTTTCCATGACCGTATTAATAGAACAGTTACTTTCAGTCAGCCAAATTGAACGCCAGATTTGAATACATCATGCGAATTAGAACGCTGTTCAGCTACCAAAATTCTCATGCTGCTTAATATGCTCAATGAACATAGGAATCTTATTGGCTACGTGTTTTCTTGATGCGTAAAAGGCATAAAGAACCAAGTCATCGGGTTGGTACTCCATTTCTATGATCTTTAAAGCACCGGAATTGATTTCAGCTTGGCACGTTTCAATTGGCAGTATCGCAAGCCCTAACCCAGATATCGCGCCCGTTTTCGCCAGATGACCACTGTTGACCTTAAACGAAGATCGTACTTTCTGAGTACTAAGTTCGCCGCTATCTTTTTTGAAAACCCACGGAGTTCCGTTTATTGCAGTCAGACTGCTGATGCATGGAATGTGTTGTAAATCAGTCGTCTGAAAAGGTGTCGGGTACCGCTCTAGCAGTTTAGGAGAACCGACAACAACACTCGGCCAGCGCTTAATCTCTCTCGCAACCAGATTTGAATCTTCAAGACGTCCGCGATGGAATTTCAAGATAATATCAAACCCATCGAACAAATCTTCTTTCGGGCTGATGCTCGTATCACAACACAATGAGATGGATGGGTATAGCTCGCAAAAGCTGACCACTGCATTCGCTAATGGCGGTGAGTCTGGCATCAATACCCTAAGCTGCCCAACAGCTTCTTGAGAGTGGCGAGTGACCTCTTCAAGTGCATCGTTCAATTTGCTCATTAACGGCTGTGTCAGCAAATATAGGTGCTCTCCCGCGTTTGTCGGAGCTATTTTTCGAGTCGTCCTATCAAATAGTCGTGTATCAAGTCGCTCTTCGAGCATACTGATGTGGCGACTGACGTTGGAAGTTGGCAACTGGAGAAACTCGGATGCACGTTTAAAACTCATGTTTTCAAATACAGAGTGAAAACTTGTCAGCCATTGCTGTTCAATTTTCTCAAGCACGATTGATTATCCCATTATATTGGATTTACTAACTCATTAATTACACTTTATTGCCTAATTTGGGTTTATACAATGCATGAACTGGATTAAACAACTAAAGGTGACTCATGAGTTGGCTTGAAAAGCTAATACATAAAAAGAATATTGTCCGTGCTGGAAAATCAGAAATACCGCAAGGCTTATGGAAAACATGCCCTCAGTGCAATCAAGTTCTTTACTACAAAACGCTGGAAATTCACTTGGACGTCTGCCCTCACTGTAACCACCACATGAGAATGAAAGCACGCTGCCGACTTGATAGCTTCTTAGATGCTGGGGAAAAGGTTGAAATTGCGAGTCATCATGAACCAAGAGATACGCTGGGCTTTAAAGATCAAAAACGGTACAAAGACCGTATTGCTTTGGCTCAAAAAGAGTCAAGCGAAAAAGATGCGTTAATTGCAATGAAAGGTGCGCTTATGGGCCTGCCCGTTGTAGCCTGCGCCTTTGAGTTTTCATTTATGGCCGGCTCGATGGGTTCCGTGGTGGGTGCGCGGTTTGTTCACGCTGTTAACACTGCGATAGAGAGCAACTGCGGTTTGGTGTGCTTTTCGGCTTGTGGCGGCGCTCGGATGCAAGAGTCCTTGATGGCGTTAATGCAAATGGCCAAAACCAGTGCAGCATTGAAACAACTCTCAAATGCTAAATTACCCTACATTTCAATACTCACTGACCAAACTTACGGTGGTGTCTCTGCAAGCTTAGCGATGCTTGGGGACATTAATATTGGCGAACCAAAGGCAAGAGTCGGCTTTGCTGGGCGTCGCGTAATCGAACAAACCGTACGTGAGACATTGCCCGAAGATTTCCAGCAAAGTGAGTTTCTATTGGATCATGGGGCAATCGATATGATTATCGATAGACGTGATATGAGAAAACGAGTAGCAAGACTACTGTCTATGCTGACAAACACACCGCTTACTATGGATGAATAACGGCCACTCAACTGGAAAGCGGTTTCATCGCAAGACAAGTTCTGAATGCGCTTTCCTTCACTAACGGGTTAAGCGTGGCAATAATCCAATTAAATCAAGCACAAAACCTTTACCATTGAGCCACAAAAGGTATATACATAATCTTTAGATCATCAAAATGTTGAATACTTCATGACGCTCCGAGAAACTCTTCAAATCCGTAATGTCCGCAGCTTCTTAATCTTTCGGAGCAGTTACTTTGCGCGTTTTTACTACCCTGTATTCACCCTACTCTATCTCGATTATGGCTTAACCCTGTCTCAGTTCGCGATGCTTAACGTCGTTTGGGCGGCGACCATTGTTCTTGCAGAAGTCCCATCTGGCGCTTTTGCTGATACCTTGGGGCGTAAAAAGCTGGTGGTGTTATCTTCGGTGGTCATGTTTATAGAGATCGCCATGATCGCTTTCGTGCCGACGGGTAACCCTACTATTGTTTTCTTTGTCTTTTTGATTAACCGAGTGTTGAGTGGCTTGGCGATGGCATTAGCGAGTGGCGCCGACGAGGCTTTGGCTTACGACACACTCAAAGAACAAGGGAAAGAAGACGTCTGGCCGCAAGTACTGCAGATCCAACTGCGTATTTCCTCTAGCGTGGGGATCTTGGTCACCCTAATTGGCGCAGCCATGTATGACGTGAACTTTATGGCGTCGGTGTTTAACCTCCTTGGCCTCGACGCTCCAGAAAAGACGCAAGACATCATGCGTATTCCTGTCTACGCCACTTTATTTGTTGCGCTTATCGCTTTTTATGCCGCAATCAATATGGAAGAAGACAACAGTGCATTGCCTGTGCACGACAGCAAATTTGCCACCACAATCGCCAGCCTCAAATTAACACTGAATACGGGTAAGTGGGTGCTTTCGACCCCTTACGTGTTATTCATATTGCTCTACTACAGCTTGTTCGAGCATACATCGCGGATGTTCTTAACGATGAACAGCCAATACTATCGCGCAATAGATATTCCGATTATCTATTTCGGCTTCATCGGTGCGGGGATAAGCGTCTTGCAAATCCTATTGGCTGGGCAGAGTCGTAAACTAGCGGAACGTATCGCCCCCAAAAGGTTTATTGCGATCATGGGGTTAGCAAGCATGGCGACGTACTATTGGATCAGCCAAGGGTGGTCAATCTATGGGGTAATCCCTGCCCTGTTACTCATCTTTATCATCATGACGATGAACATCTTCATTAGTTATCACCTCAATAAAAAGACTGAGTCTCACAACAGAGCAACGGTGTTGAGTTTCAAAGGTTTAATGTTCAACTTAGGATACGGCTCAATCGGTATTCTATACGCCTACTACTATAAGCTGGTGTCTCAGAATTATACTGAGCAGGAGATAGAACAGCACATCGACTTCATCGCCTCACTCTCTTCATTTTTCTATTACTTTACGTTTCTGTTCATCACAATCAGCGCTTTTTTCTATATCAAACATAGGAAGAAGGCGATTTTCTGAAGAGGAATGTAATGAGCAGCCTCGGTTTAAAGCTTCAATATGCTCAAGTAGATGACCTTCTAGGCCATCGTGTAGCACTTAGTTCTGCTTGCCTACGTTTCTTTTCGTCGGCTTTGATATTGGGCTGACATCAATGAATTATTACAACGACAAGAAATTCATATTAAACATTATTCATATGTGATTCATATCCTATCCTTTTGAATTATTTACTTTAAAGTTGGCTCACCTTTATCAACTTGCTCAATCTGGTTAATGAAACGGACACTACTTTGGGTCGTGCTGCATGGCTTTGCCATGCTGTGTGTTCTGATGAATCTTTTAACAGGCTTTCGCATTGCAACAGTAAGCCATCCGCAATGGCTTTTCTTCTCGGTGTGGCTTCCTCAAGGGCAATTGCATTCCATCCACATCTATTCAGGTATTGCGTTAAGTGCTTTGGCGCTCTCATATTGTATTTATCGTTGGAGGCTCAAGCCGAGTGTTAAATCGAGCCAGCGTCGAGGTATCAACGCATTTAATCAACGCTTCGTTAAAGTCAGCTACCTCCTCTTCCCTGCATTAATCTTGACAGGGTGGCTGCTGCTTGGCGGTTACGCAGGTGAAGCAAGCAAGCTTCACTTTTATCTTGCACACGGGGCACTACTTTACGTATTTCTGCACGCTGGCGGTTACTTTCTCCAATATGGTGTGGCGGCATTTCTCACTATCTTTTCAACTCGAATAACCAAGCATGAAATACTGCAAATATTAGCAGTATTAACGCTTACCCTTCTCCCTTGGGCGGGCATCTTTCTGACCTCCTCTTCAGTACTGACGGCCACAACCCTACCTTCAGAGCAAGTTATCAACATTGATGGCATTGCCGAAGAGCCCATTTGGCAAAATACACCGTCGACCTACGTAGAAACCTATGGTGGAGAAGGGTTTGAAAATGGGCATACTCGCATCAGCATTAAAGCGCTCCACAACCAGCAGGATATTTTCTTCCACATCACTTGGGATGATCCAACCGAAAGTCTGGATCACCTCCCTCTGGTTAAAACAGACAAAGGTTGGCAAGTCGAAGAAAACGGCTTTTATCACTTCGACGAAAAGCAATTCTATGAAGACAAACTTGCAATCATGATCTCCAATACATGCAACCTAGGCGCCGATGGAACCGCTCACCTTGGGCCTAAGCCACTAGAAGGAAAACCTGCCAATTGGCACGGCAAAGGTTATCACTATTCGCCAGATAACAGCCTTCGTGATCTATGGCATTGGAAGGCTGTACGAACCAATGGCATGTATCAGGCGGATGACAATTCGTTCACTACTCCTCAGCAAGTTGACCCAGCTAAGAGGCGCTATACCGCTGGCTATATGACTGACGGCAAAGAATCTGGGGCTTACGTAATGAATTGGCAGTGGTATTCACCTAATGGCGTCATCCCGAAACGACTGCCTAATACAGACCTAACCGGCTCTTTTTCGTCTATCAACCAATCTACGAATCACGCTCCTTACCTGAGCTGGCACGACACTAAGGTTTACTCACATAACATTGACCAGTCTCCCCTCAAGACGATCCTTCCTTCGGTATTACATAACTCCAATCAGTTTGAAGGTGACCGAGGTGATGTCCGTGCATTTGGGCAGTGGAACAACGGAGCATGGTCACTCGAAATCGCTCGAAAATTAGATACAGGATCAGCTCAGGACATTGCAATACGTGATGGTGTATGCCTTTGGGTTGCCGCTTTTGACCATTCCCAAATAGCACACACGCGACATGCTCAAGGCATACGTTTAGCACTTGAGGCAACACAATGATCAAACGACTGTCGATACTCGCCACTTTGATTGCAAGCTTAGTAGTCATCGCTTACTTCAACCCTATTGAGCAAGAAGAACCACAACCATCACGATGGCAAAAGATAACTATGGGAGGTCAACCCATCGATATCTGGAGTGGGCCTTGGAGCTGCGTGTTGGATAAGAAAACGGGATTACTCTGGGAAGTAAAAACAGACTCTGAAAACATCCATGATTCGTATTGGTCGTACTCATGGTTTGATGGCACGCGAGGTGTCCCAGATCGCGGCGATTGTTTCTTTGACGATGGTCGCTGCGACAGTTTCGACCATGTCACTCGAACCAACGCCGAATCCTTGTGTGGCCGCAGTGATTGGCGAGTCCCCACAACGGACGAGCTCTCCACACTGATTAACCTCTCGGTTCCAAATGGGCAGGCCAAAATCAGTGGCGGATTTTTTCCTAGGGTGCGCAAAGGTGATTACTGGACAGCAGACCATTCGATTCCTTTAAGCGGCTTTTACTCTCGATTGGGCGAAGGGGCAAACGCCGTTGACTTTCGTGATGGCCAAGTGAAAACCCTTCCCTATCGAAATGCCGCCTTTTTAATCTTGGTCACTCAAGCTCGGTAGTCGAATTTTCATGGTCAGTTTAGACCGACTCTAACCCATAAACTATGGACTTTATTATGATTCGAAGGATTGCAACACTGTCACTTTTAGCCGTAGCCGGGCTCACCGGCCTGAATGCGGGAGCCGCGACACAATATCATCGAGTAGTCTGGGACGGTGACCCTGCGCGAGAAGCGGTCATTGGATTCTCGCCTAACGGCGAGAGTGAACAACCCTATGTGCAATATGGAACGTCAACCGATGAAGCCACATGGCTAACCAAACAACCTAGCTACGATCATGTATTTGCTGGCGACTTACTCAGCTATTTTGTCCGATTGGATAACCTGACGCCGGATTCCCCCATTTACTATCGTGTCTGTGACCAACAAGGTTGTGGTGAGCGCTTTTGGTTCCGTACCGCTCCTGTAGACAATAGTGAGTTTGTCATGATCGCTGGGGGCGATACTCGCACAGGGTGGACCAACCGAAGAATGGGGAATCAACTAGTCGCGAAGGTTCGCCCTTTGTTCATTCTTCACGGTGGCGATTACACCAGCCAAAACAGCGCGTCGCAAATGGCTCAGTACTTAGAAGATTGGGCATTGACCTTTTCCAGTGACCAGATAGATGGCAAAGCGTACAAACGTACCTACCCATTCATTCCAACCCACGGCAACCACGAAGATTACGATTACTCAACGCTGTGTAAAGTGTTTGGAGTCGATGCTGACGGTAATGGCGAGTGTAATCCTTTTGATACCTACAACGTTGTTAACATTTCGCCATTACTTCGCGTCTACACGCTGAACAGCCAATTTCGCAAAAGTGGCTGGTCAAGCTATGCATCCCAAATGAACGAATGGCTAGAACAAGATTTGGCCACTCATGGCGAAGAGAACATCTGGCGCGTGGCACAATACCACAGACCAATGTTTCCTCACGTTTCATCCAAGTCTGATAGCCCAGATTTGTTTAGCTGGTGGGCAGAGTTGTTTTACCAGCACAGTATGAATCTCGTTGTCGAATCAGATAGTCACTTAACCAAAGCGACCCGAGAACTAAAACCAGACGGTAACAACTTTGTTAGTTCGCCAACCGGAGGAACAGTGTACATCGGTGAAGGCAGTTGGGGGGCAGCAGCCCGCTCTGCTAATGACCCTAAAAGCTGGACGCTAGATGCAGCAAGTATTCAGCAAGTAAAAGTCATTCAAGTGTTGAAAGACTCCATGACCGTCCGAACTGCGCAGTTTGATGCTTCAGCTTCAACGCTGACAAGAGAGGAGAGAGAAGCGGATAGCCTCCGTTTACCCGAGAACGTGAATTGGTGGTCACTCAACGAAGTCGGAGAAACGATGGAATTAGTTCAATCCGCGGATCGTCTCTCGATACTTAAAAATCAAGATCCTGATACATCTCCTTCGTTCATTCGCTTATCCGCCACACAAGATGTTTTTGTCGCACAATCACAGCCAGACACTAACTTTGATGGACATGAAGATAGCTTGCTCGCCGATGCATCTGATTCTACCTACGGCCGAACTATGAGCCTAATGGCCTTTGACGTTTCATCCATTCCAACTTGTGTCGATATAGCCGGTGTTAAGCTTGAATTGCAAGTCACCAACAAATCTTATGGAGAGTATGGCGTTCATGTCGCTGCAGAGGAGTGGAAAGACTCATCGGCGACCTGGAATTCAGTGGATGGTGAACAAATCGCCGGAAGAACACTGACCCAATTCATACCATCATCAACGGGAACGGTCGATGTTGATCTAACCGACAGCCACCTACTCGACTTATGGGAGCATGATGGCAATTTTGGCCTAGTCATCGCGTCAGCCGGTACGACAGATGGCCTTGACTTTGATTCAAGCGAAACAGGTACACCACCAGCACTAGTCGTGAGCTACAACGAACGCAAAGACTGTGAGACACCTGTTAACTCATTATCGTTACCAACCAGCGACGATACCTTTATCGCCTCCAGCAAAGCTTCTGAAAACTTCAACAATCATGCAGACGGCTTACTTGCTGACTTGCTTGATACCAAATATGGAAAAACCAATGCGCTGATGAAGTTTGATGTCTCTGCATTACCTGAAGGCGTTGAATTCGATTCAGTGATATTGGCATTACACGTGACCAATGCTTCGACTGGCAATTTTGAATTGTATCGCGTCAATCAAAATTGGAATGAGCAGACGGCGACCTGGCAATCGATTTACGATAATGGCGGTTCTGGCGACTACCTAACCACCTTCTCACCAAAAGAGACTGGTGTTTACCGTATCGATTTGACCAACTCGGACTTACTTAAATCTTGGCTTAACGGAGAAAACACTGGGCTTATCATTGTACCCAAGAGCCTCAATGGTCTTGATATCAGCTCCCGCGAACTGGGAATGGGCCCCGTGTTAACAGTCACTTATCATTAGCGACTACGAATAGCTCGGCTTCAATCTGGGCGAAAGTTTCAACGCCCAGATTGAACGCTTTCACAGTTATTGTACGCTGACGTCTTTCTCACGAATTTGCTGGCTGTTGATATGCGCTGCCGCTTTTCTAGCAGCCGATTCTATATGCGTAAGATCAGCTTCCGTTTGAATAGAGAGATATTGGTGGCCTCTGAAATCTAAATCAAAATACCGAGCGGTCATCACAAATGGTTCAATAAAACACGATGGACACGTAGATTGATAGCCCGTAGAAATGACCGACATGCCTTTTCCTGCCCATCGCCGACCTAAAAGCTTGTCGTTCTCCGTCAAGTCCGACAACCTGTCAAAAAACACTTTCATCTGAGCTGACATCGAATACCAGTACACAGGGGACGCCCAAACTATATGGTCTGCATCCACCAATGTACGCATCAACTCAAGAAAATCATCGGATTCGTTCTGATGTTTGTAGTCGTAATATGTGATGTCATAATCTGACAAGTCAAACACGCGCCCCCCGGAAACCGCAGCAACAGCTTCAGCGAATTGATGTGTATTGCCATCTGCCTTTGACGAGCCAAGTACAATCGCGATTCGCATATCTCGATCTAATTTTACATGCTCTAAATTGCCCATTACGCCTCCCAAACCTGACGCTGCAATACAACGCGGTAACCATCGATGTCTTCAAAAGTACATCCAACGTTTTCCCAATAAGGATTGAATGAGGTCACTTTCTGAAAACCCGCACCGAGCATATTCTGACAGCAACGCTTCCAATCACTTTCGTCGGGTACGTAAAACACCAGCAAATTATCCTGACTTGGTGCAGGCCCTACATGGCTGCCGTAGTGGTGTGTAAATTCTAAATGATAGGGATGAGCTGGATGACCGATGATGGTTCCACTAAAGCCTTCATGGTCGGTAAAGCTGCTCAGCAATTCAAAGCCTAAGCCGTTAATATACATATTGGTGAGAGTATCTAGATCGTTCGTTGGTCGAGCGACACGCAATGTTGAGTTCCTTGGGATCATAGTTGCTCCTTATCAAAATCCTGTGCTCAGCGATGGCCCATCTCTGGGCCTCCTTGAAACTAAGAAAACGCAGGATAAAACCTCAACCTAACTTGAGATCAAGAACCAATTTCTTAGATGCACCTTGTTTACGAAAGAGTCCAAATTGCTCACTCGGCCTCTAAAGACTCTGTGTCACTTTTCCATTCCCTGCAATCCCGAAATGCACTATGCTAAGGCCGCCCATAACAATGGGTACTTAATAACATATATTTATTCTCAGGGCGGGGCGAAATTCCCCACCGGCGGTATATCTTTAACAAGATGAGCCCGCGAGCGCTCGATTCGTCGAGGTCAGCAGATCTGGTGAGATGCCAGAGCCGACGGTTATAGTCCGGATGAGAGAGAATTGATGCACACCAGATGTTTCATTGCGAAACGCTGGTGCATTTTGCGTTGTCTTCTATCCCATATTGCCCTGATTCTGGTAAACAATAAGGAAACACCATGAATCAGACATCTTTACTTGCCGAATTTGGCACTCCTATCGACCGCGTCAACGCGGCTCTTGATGCTCTAAAGCGCGGACAAGGCGTTTTATTACTTGATGATGAAAACAGAGAAAATGAAGGTGACTTAATTTACTCTGCTGAACATCTCACACCCCAGCAAATGGCACTAATGATTCGAGAATGCAGCGGGATTGTCTGCCTGTGCTTAACGGATGACAAAGCCACTCAACTCGATTTACCGCCTATGGTTAGCCGTAACGACAGTGCGAATCAGACGGCATTCACAGTTTCAATTGAAGCCAAAAAAGGCGTTACCACCGGCGTCTCAGCCGATGACCGCGTCACCACTATCCAGACCGCTATTGCGCCAGATGCAAAGCCGCAGAATTTGGCGCGCCCTGGGCATGTATTTCCCTTACGTGCACGCTCTGGTGGCGTTCTAAGTCGCCGCGGCCACAGAAGGAACGGTCGACTTAATGACTCTAGCGGGCTTAGCTCCTTCTGGCGTTCTATGTGAAGTAACAAACCCTGATGGCACCATGGCTCGCGCTCCACAGATTGTTGAGTTCGCACGAGAGCATGAGATGCCGGTATTAACGATCGAAGACATCGTCGCCTATCGACTACAAAACACCAGCGCTTTAGCCAGCTGATCGTAAGGAGTAACGCCTATGTTTACAGGAATTGTCTCCTCCATCGCGACGATCCAACGGATTGACGATCGCGGAGGAATTCGAACCTTTGAGCTTGAGTTTGTCGATGACTTTTGTAAGGACTTAACCATCGGAGCAAGTGTAGCCGTTGACGGTGTCTGCTTAACGGTCACAGACCAAATCAGTGACACCCGAGCGTCTTTTGATGTTGTCCTACCGAGCATTCAGATCACGACTCTTGGTCGCGAGCAGGTCGGCTCACTCGTCAATGTGGAACGGGCTGCCAAAGACGGCGCCGAGATTGGTGGTCATCCTTTGTCCGGGCATATCGATGCGCAAGCTCCGGTTGTCTTAATCGAAGCAATAGACAGCAATTATCGTCTGCGTTTTGGGCTCCCTGAAAGCTTGAGCTCTTATGTGTTTGCAAAAGGATACATCGCCATCAATGGTGCCAGCTTGACCGTTTCCGCTGTTGATCATCAAGCTCAGTGGTTTGAAGTCTGGCTTATTCCCGAGACCCGACGACAGACAACGTTGGGTGCCAAGTTGGTTGGCGACCGAGTTAACATTGAAATTGACCGTGGGACTCAAGTGGTTGTCGATACCATCAAAGCATCTGTCGCTGAGACCTTGGGGCCTTTACTGCCCCAATTTGAGCAGTTTCTCGCTGCACAAGGCAGTAGTCTCAATGCTCTGACTCATACAACAGCACATCCTCTGCAACGCTCTTAAGCTTTGTGCCGCGCCATCGCTTAGCAACGGCGCGGTATTATTACTGGTTTATCAACAGTCCTGCCCTGCTCTTTTAAGTTACACACTCACATCCACCTCACTCTCTAGCAGTAGATCAGAACCGGCAAGAAAAGGCGCAACATTGGAGGTTAGAGACAATCTATTTAGACAAAGGTGAAGTCTAGAAATTAAACACTATGATACAGATCACTTATGAATATTGAGCTTTCTATAATAATTAACTTTCGATATTAATCTAAATTCATATAACACCAAGGAGGGATTCAAATGAAAAGGGGAATCCTAGTCGCCGCTTGCCTTGCCAGCCTAAGCGCGTGCAGCAGCTCAAACCAACTGACCGTTTTTGACGGACTAACCTACACCGCCAAAAACGAAGGAGGGATTAACGACCCGATACGTTTCTATCCTCTGCAAACCACTCAAATAAGCCTCGATGGCCAGCTCACTTATCAGATTGGAGATTTATGCTATTCAGACAGAAATCGTTCACCAATGACTTCGAACTGTTTTAACCACTCATCGAGGAACAACCCTGTTAACGCAACCGTTATCAAGCATGAATATAAATCGGATAGAAAAGGGCCAATCGCAATTTCAGCTCTTTCCTTTAACCTAAATCAAGCCCTTACAGACGCTACTTTTAATTTGGCTACCTGTAACGAAAAAGAGTGCCAAAATGCGCTCACTTCGAGTAGTAAGAGTATAAATAAAGCCGCCAATACTCTTCAGGCAGAATTGAATAGAACAAACGTAAGGGTCTACAACTGGAGTGATACTATCAAGCATTCCGCCGACAGCGGTTCGGAAAGCCTAAAAGCCTCAGGAGAATCCGCCACTCAGGGGATCACTATCGTTAATGGTTACAGCATCAACGAACTCAAGATCTCATGTATCAACAGCAAAGCGATTACTGCAAGCAAATCGGATCATTTGAAAGTCGTCACTAAAACAATTGCCGCTGATTCTATTTCTTTCATCAACACCCAATCAAAAATATCAGAACTTGCCGCGACGTTGGATGCCAAAGAAATTGCGCAAGATTTAAAAGGGTTTTCGAAAGAGTTGCTCGCTTTAGAACTTTCATTAAAGTCCGCCAGTACAATTTCTAGCATGGGAATGCTACATAAAACAGGTACTGTCGTAGGTCCAGCAAACAACTCCAAAGCTTCGACTTACCTTGCAGTGCTAACCGATCTGGAAGATTTAAGGGAACATTTTCCAGAGTGCGAATAATGATACCAGTGATCTGTCAGTTCTAAATTGACAGATCACTCCCCAATCGATGACATGTAAGCCTCATAATCTTGACCATGAGTAAGATAAATTTGTTTTAGTTCACCAGACTGGATAAGTTGTGGCATATGGGTATCAAACATCTCAATGAGTGTGTTTGATGACTCAGTGTTAGAAAATACGACGTAAAGTTTCTCCCCTTTCTTGGCAACTTCAGTAACAAACGCGTCAGTCGCTAACAATTCTGAACTAGCCATGCTTGATGGATAATCTATTAGAGCGCTCACTCTGCCCTTTTTTAGAAGTTTCATCCCTTGCTCGGCGCTGTCTACCTCTACCAATTCAAGCGGAATATCTTTAAGGAAGCCCTTCTCAAAACCGTAACCCCGAACCCAAGCGACTTTCTTATTTACCAATGATGAAAGCTGCTGCTCTTCCCAATCAAGCGAGCCTCGAGCAAACACAACAATTACATCTTCTTCCACACTAAGGTGCCATTGTGGATATAGAAACGCATCCGCGTTTGGATAAAAGTAATCGCCCAAATAAGCGCTGGCTTCCTGTTTTCGGACAAGATGCTTGGCTCGTTTCCATGGCAATACTTCTAGGGTAAGGGGAACATTCAAAGGTTGGAAAACGGCTTTAACAATCTCCCAGTAAAGGCCTGTGCCGTCGCTATTGGTGTATCCTAGCCATTCCTGACTAACTATTTTAATTCGTTTACTATCACTGGCGTAGGAAACTGAAGTAACCATCAGTAGTACCACACTAACAAGCCAAGGCTTCAACCTCATTCGCAGACCTTACCTTTATCAATCCTTCTAAATAGAGTCTAGTCCAGCATATATAACAGAGGCTTGCGAATTTGGCTCACTCGCGTGCAGCAAGGCCTTTGCTGAATGCCTCTAATAAAAAGTCGATAAAGACCTTTTTACGCTTCGGCATGAGTTGCCTATCTGCGTAGACCAAACTCACAAGCACTTCTGGCATTTGATACTCAGGAAGCAGTTGAATAAGTCGCCCGCTGGCAAAGTGCTCCCGGCAAATGAATTCAGGTAATACTGCGATGCCAAGCCCGTCCAGACAGGCTTTCAGACAGGCGGTAATGGTGTTGACTCGTAATCGGTGTGGCAGGTCAATTTGCAATGAGTCTCCGTCTTCCGGAATCAGATGCCACTTAGGCAACCTCACCGCGCGGTTAAATACCTCAACCATTTGATGCGGTGGAATTAAGTCACGATGAGACTCAATTCCTCCATACTCCTCAAGATATTCTGGGCTGGCAACCAATACACGCTGTGATTTTGTCAGTGGACGAGAAACCAAAGCAGAGTCTTCTAATTCACCAATTTGCGCGTACAAATCAATGCCTTCAGCGATGATGTCCACTTCTCGATTCGACAGTTCGAGGTTAATGGTGACACTGGGGTATTCTTTGAGAAAAGCGTTGATGTATGAGCCCATGATTTGATGACCCAGCTCAACCGGTAACACCACATTTAATGGTCCGCGAATCAAATCCTGATTGGCAGACACTTCGAGCTCAGCCTGATTCATAATCTCCAGCATTTGCAGGCTGGATTGATAAAACCGCTCACCTTCCGGTGTTAACACTAAACTTCTCGTTGAACGCGTGATCAAGCGCACACCTAGATGCTTTTCCAGCTCAACTAACTTTCGGCTCACAGTTGACTTGGTCATATTCAGTGCATCCGCTGCATGAGTAAAACTCCCACAATCAACAACTTGTGCGAAAACAGCAATCGCATTCAAATCCATCTCATCACCTCACACCTTCATTAGTTAAATTTTTGCAACAGTGTTTCTCTTTTTTCCTATCTTATCAATCAATTCAAATCATTTACAATTTGTAACATCCAGCGAAGACGAAAACTGAATACGAGAAAAATAATGACGAATACACATACCGAGACTAAGCCAGCAAAATCCAGAAAAGCCCCTCTTATAGCGACAGCCATTATGCTGTCACTAGGATTACTGGGCGGTGGGTACTGGTTTGGATACGGTCAGTACTTCGAATCCACCGACAACGCCTACCTTCAGGGAGAGATCACCACGATTAGCCCTAAAGTGGCTGGCTACATTGAACACTCTTTTGTCAATGACAACCAAAAAGTCAAAAAAGGCGATCTGTTAGTCCAAATTGACGACCGCGACTACCGCACTGCTCTCGAACAAGCGAAAGCACACCTCACCGTCACACAGTCCAGTGTAGAGAATTTAAAAGCACAGCAAACCTTGCAACAAAGCCAAATCCATCAAGCAGAAAGCCGCGTCGATTCAGCAAAAGCGGAATATGATCGCGCTATTCAGCAAGTACAACGTTCACGCAGCCTTCTTAAACGCAACTACGCTTCGCAAGATGAAGTCGACAACATGCTGGCTCAACAAAAAGTCACTCAGGCCGAGCTGGATGAAGCGAAAGCGAGTCTAGTTGCTGCTCACGATCAACTCGCGGTCATCGATAGCGACATTAAACAAGCTCAAGCCTCCATTGTTGAGTCTCAAACAGCCGTCGAGCAAGCCCAGCTCAACCTCGACTACACCAAAATCTATGCGCCGGTAGATGGTATCGTGGGCAAGCGCAGTGTGCGTGAAGGTCTGTTGGTTCAAGCTGGTACACCATTAATGAGCTTGGTGCCGACGAGTGACGTCTGGATAGAAGCTAACTTCAAAGAGACTCAGTTGAGCGGCATTCATCAGGGACAAAAAGTTGAGATCGAGCTGGATGCCTTTCCAGGCCAACCATTAGAAGGCATCGTAGACAGCTTTTCACCTGCCACTGGCGCTAAATTTGCGCTACTGCCTCCAGAGAACGCGACAGGTAACTTCACCAAGATTGTTCAGCGCGTACCAGTTAAAATCACCATCCCCGACCAACAAGCATTGAAAGGCCGATTACTACCGGGGTTATCAGTTGTGGCAACCATTGATACCAGAGGTTAATCCATGTCGGAAGCAACCTTAAACTCACCTGCCCTTCAAGAGAATGAAGTGTCAACACGCCATTGGATCGCTTTATTTGGTGGCTTGATTGGCGCCTTCATGGCCATTCTCGATATTCAGATCACCAACTCGTCGCTGAAAGACATACAAGGTGCGTTGTCTGCGACTCTGGATGAGAGCTCATGGATTTCGACATCCTATTTAGTCGCTGAGATGATTGCTATTCCACTCAGTGGTTGGTTGTCTAGAGCGCTGGGCAAGCGTCGTTACCTGACTTGGACAACAGCAATCTTCACACTGTCATCACTGCTTTGTTCCTTCTCATGGAACATGACCTCGATGATCGTCTTCCGCGCGATGCAAGGGTTTAGTGGCGGTGCATTAATTCCTCTCGCCTTCTCTCTGGTTATTCAGCTACTGCCGATTAACAAACGAGCCGTTGGTATGGCGTTGTTCGGTGTTACCGCTACGTTTGCTCCGTCCATTGGTCCAACGTTTGGTGGCTGGCTGACAGAAAATCTTTCCTGGCATTACATCTTTTATATCAACATTCCACCAGCACTTCTGGTGATTACAATGATTCGCTATGGTTTGGATGACGAGAAGCTAAATCTAAATACCCTCAAAAAAGCCGATTGGTTCGGCATTGCGACTATGGCGTTAGGTTTGGGCTGCCTCGAAGTAGTATTGGAAGAAGGAAACCGTGAAGAGTGGTTCAGTTCCAGTTTTATCATCACGCTAAGCATTATCTCCGCCGTGAGTTTAGTGTACTTCGTTATCAATGAGTTGCAGCATAAGAAACCGTTAGTGAACTTAAGATTGCTGCGTGACGGGCAGTTTGCCATGTCGTGTATTGCTTATCTGATTTTGGGCATGGCCTTGCTAGGTTCAATCTATGTGCTGCCTCTGTACCTAACTCAGATCCAGCAATACAACGCGATGGAGATTGGTGAAGTCCTGATGTGGATGGGCTTTCCTCAGCTCCTGATCTTTCCACTGGTTCCGAAGCTGACTCAAATCATCAAGCCTAAGTACTTAGTCACCTTTGGCTTCGCGATGTTTGGTTTGAGTTGCTATGTTAATACTCACATGACGATAGATTTTGGTGGTCACCAGTTGATTCTGTCGATGATTCTACGTGCTATTGGCAGCCCGTTCATTATGGTGCCGTTATCTCTGGTCGCGATGAAAAACATCAGCAAGCTAGACACTCCAGATGCCTCAACACTGACCAATGTTATGCGTAACCTTGGCGGTGCTTTTAGTATTGCTATCATTGCGACCTTGCTCGACAACAAGACCCGTGAACACCTCGCACATATTAAAGAATCTCTGCCGTCGGTGAGTACATTAGGTTGGGACACGCTGCACCAGCAGCAAGCCTTCTTTATGCAATCTGGAAGTGACGCCGCAACAGCCATGATGCAAGCTGAAGCCAGTTTACTCAGTACCATGCAACGCGACGCCGCGATCATGGCCTACAACGATGTCTTCTTGATGATGACAGCTTTTCTAGCGTTAGCAGCGGTACTCATTCTTAATATGAAGAACTAAATTCATAGCGAAGGTACAAATCTGGGCGCGACGTTACCAAGTCACTTCACGCCCATTTTCCACCACGAAGCCTGAACTTAGAATCGTTGTCATAACCAATACGTTTTTGGGCTCGACAGAAAAACTCTCTGATAAGGCTTTTGCCAACCCCAACTGCAGCGCGCTCACTGACTTTTCTGACCAGACTGATGGTAAGAAAAGGTTGGCAATGATTTGGTACGGCCTCCCCTCTTGTTGCTCCACCAGAACAAAATTAATGGTCATATCTGTAGTAGGCTGCTCAGACAAACTGCCCCAGCGCTCAATAACTTCAACGGTCTCTGCTTTGGAAATCAAATCCGGCGAGATTGTACAATGTGCTATTGGCATATCAGCCCCCTGTTTTTCCCGATTTAAACAGATATAGGGCAAGCAGCGACACTCCAACCTCTAACATGAGATAGAAATGCATTGTACTGTTTGTTTCACCATCGCTTACCAAGCCGATGATTCTCCCTGTCGCCATACTCCCATTGACAAAAATCACGGCCAGCAAGCCTGTACTATGTGTTGACGTTTTTTGTGAAAGTAGGAATAGGACAAGTGCGACACCAACAGACATGCCCCCATAGGTTGCCCGCATATCAACCAGCATGGATGCAGAAGTCGCATATCCACCAGTCGCATGGCTAAGCATACTGTTCGGGGCAATAGCGAACGCCAGACCATAGAAAAAGAATACGGCAGAAGTCAGTAGAATGAGGCCTTTTGACATAGGGAAGATTCCTCTACCTCTAAAACACTAGTTTGGCTTAACCTGAGCGAGCTTGAGATATGAGTGTAGCTCACCGTTTTTGTATTCGATGGCGGAATGGATATTGATGGCTTGGCAGCCTACCACAGCAAATGTGTAGCAGTTATCCGCTTTATAAATTTCCACATGCAAAGTACCGTCGTGCAGTTGCCAATGACCTTGAGTCGGAAATCGGTCAAACAAACGGTACTCTTCTAATGTTCCATCAGCGTGAAAGACAACTTCCGTTATGTAGCCACCTGTGCAGGACTTAATCCAATGCGTCTCTTGAATATCACAAAGAGTGAGCTGCCGTTTTTTATCTAGCCACGCTTCATAGCGGTCACAAGCCTGCACCGTTTCGTCTATATTTTTAAGCTCACGCAGCTCTTCATGGGATTCGCGCCAGAAGAGAGGTAACAATGCCTCAGCTTGGCTCATAGTCCCCCCCTCCTAACTAACAAAGATGATGATTCACTCGTTTGAATTCTTCTATCGCTCGTTTATCTGCCTCAATCGAAACTGAATCTGATTCAAGCTTTTCCCAACTTACGCTCTCTGCTTCCAATGCTTTAATCTCACCTTGCCACTCAGTCACCACGTAATAATGCAGAAGCTGTAACTCAAAGGTGGGATGGTAAAGAGAACACAAGTAATGATACTTATTGGCGGTAAGATCCAATTCTTCTTTTAGCTCACGGCACAGGGCTTGTGGCTGAGTTTCGCCATCTTCTATATGTCCACCGGGAATACAGGTTAAGCCAGGGTCACTCGCTTTATGTATCGATCTCTTTTCCAGAAGTATCTGGTTGTTATCGACTAAAAGAAATGACACACATTCAAAAGGCTGCATTAATTACACTCCCTGTATTTATCATTTTGTGACGTTTAGCTTGCCATTGTTTTGATGTGTTTTTTCACTTTTTTCAATGCCATACGCTGCTTTAATGGAGAAAGATAGTCGATAAACAGATTACCTGCCAAGTGATCGATTTCATGCTGCATGACAATCGCAAGAAAATCATCACTTTCAATCCTCACAGGTTCGCCGTGTCTATCTAGAGCTTCAACGACAACGGATGTGTAACGCTCAACATCAGCATAATAATCCGGGACGGATAAACACCCTTCTTGTCCCATCGCTCGATTCTTACCCTCTACTACTTCTGGATTCACTAATATCAGTGGCTGATCTCGGCTCTCCGACAGGTCAATAATCACGATAGCCTCACGGTGGCCAACTTGAGTTGCCGCCAAACCAATTCCATTACTTGTCGCGTAGAGTGTTTCCAGCATGTCATCGATTAGGGTCTGAACGGATTGAATGTCCGATACTTTTTCAGCTTTTATCTTTAGCTTTGGGTCTGGTGCGGTAAGAATCTTTAAGACAGCCATTAGGTTCCTTATATGAAAATTAAATTGCGTAAATAACCTATCACTTAGGTTATATAAGTCACTGTAAATAATGAATATATACGGAAACGCTCAAAGTTATTAGCTTTGAGCGCTTCTTCTAACAGATTGAGTGACGACAAACCGAGACTTAGAGCGTCATATGCAAAATTGGAAATGGTTTTCCCATATCATCAACAGGCGAGCGCGACTCAACATGGAACCCCATGTGTTTATAAAAGTCGACCGCCATTGGGTTTTGCTCATTCACATCTACTTTGTTTACACCGAGATGTTCAATGGCATATTGCAATAATGCTTTCCCTATTCCCTTGGCTCTCGCGGCGTCTAACACAAATAGCATTTCTACTTTTGCTTCATGAACACCCACAAAGCCGAGAATGTTGCCGGTTTCGTTTTTTATACACTTCAGTGTGACGGCCGGAAAAGCTTGTTCAATGATAATAGGTTTAAAAAACTCAATATCTTCTTCTGTTATGAAGTCATGAGTCGCTCGGACTGAGTTTTCCCAAACATCCAGCATCTCTGCGAAATTTTCAGGAAGCACATTTTCTACATTCATAATGAGTCACTTGATTCGTAAGTTGTATCCATGTGCAGCCGCGAATGCGGATCCTAGCAACCGAAAGGAACAATGTATAGATTGAAGAAAAGAAATGACAGGATGCTAACGATTCGCTTCCAAGTTCAACCCAAGTTCACTTTGCTTACGTTTACTCAAACCTGACGCCACCAATCGATAAGACTCGCGCAAGTAGTACTCTAGTTCTTCATCGAGTTCACCTGACGTTTCTACTTGCTGAATCCATTTCATTCCTCGGTTCGCAAAGTAAGGCGCAGGAATATACCCGCCATGCTCGCTGAGAAAATCAAAATTTAGCGGGGAGGTTTTAAACGTAAAGGCGGGTTTGTCCGATTTGCCCCAACCGCCGACGGCAAATACCTTTCCTCCCACCTTCCAAACATGAGAATCCCCCCATTGCACGATATGGGTAGTCGCGGGAAGCTCAGAACAAAACTGATTAAACTGCTCGTAAGTCATACTTATCTCTTCAGTCACTTATAGATTGAGGTTAACGAGAGCTTAGCGCATCAAGAACAAATCGTGATCGTTGCTCAATGCTACCTTTCGGTACTTCCGTTAAGGTGTAGCCAAACAATTGATACGCTTCGCGCATTTTTTCATAAGTGGCCACGGCTTCAGCAAAGTCTTGCTTCCTTTCCGCATCGTTGGCAAATATCTCTTTCCAAGGAGGGAAAACAAACACCTGTAGGTGATGCCTGAGTTGATTGCAGTGCTGTGTGAGATACTCAGTCAGAGACAAGTCTTCTAATAAGCTGTAACCGTAACTATCAACGATGCTTCGATCGAAAAATACGAACTCTTCCCCAACACCAATTCGACGATACTTGTCTATTTCTGCCGAAACCATGGCGTCACGAAAAGCGGTTTTATCCAACCATGGAAGGGCATTACCACCGCTCTCAACCTGAAGTTGAATCACTCGTCGACCAACTTCATCAGCGGTCTTGTACCCCAGATTTTGCAGATGTTCAATTACCGATGTTTTCCCTGAGCCGGGCCCACCTGTAAATACAATAAAACGTTCCATTGAATTCCTATTAGCTGAAAGGATAAATCTTATTTTATTACGACTTAGCGAAAAACTAATGGTATAGCAATGATGTGATATCAAGAAAGAAATGAAATCTGAGAAGAGCTACCTTGAAGAGTTTAGGCGGGATAATTCTATCCCGCCCAGCAAGAAAAGTTAGTGGACTACGAAGCGCTTACCACCAAGCTTCTACCTGCATACCAACACTGATTTCTGTGTCTTTACCAGTGCCAAAAGCATTATCATTTTCGGCATCATTCAGGTACGTAGCGAATACTCGAATCTCAGGTCGAGACCAAAAACCCGCTTTAGGTACCCAAGCCTGTGCAACAGTAAACTTGCTACCTGCACTGTCTACGTTATTGATCTTTTCTGAGAAACCACCAATTTCCAGGATAGTACGCATTCTATCTGTCCATTTGTATAGCGGACGAATTACCACGCTGAGTGTGGAATCATCCGTTGCAGTACCATCAACATCTGTGGCTGCGGCATAACGGATAGAGTGACCAAATTCAATTTTGTCTCCAACAGAAACAACACCCCAGTTGATCAGGCGGTAACCTTTCGCATCATTGTTTGCAGCATCACGCACCAGACCATTACCATGACCAAATGTCGTCATTTGCTCCGCGTAACCAGAGTTCGCTAACTGAAGGATTGTTTTATTAAAGCCATTATCTAATGATTGTTGAAGGCTTGCCGTAAACATCAGGCTGTTGTCGGCATCCAGTGATTGACCACTACGTTCGTTACCTGCGTGATAATCCAAGCCGACTTCCAGATCTGCATTTTCCCACATTGGGATACCAGCGTATCGAACATCGGCAATAACAGCCGTCGTTTCCTGACCATCATCTAAGTCACCAGCCACAGTATCTTGTAGAAGCGCAACGGACAGCTTACCCGGCCCCATGTTAATGTGTTCAACACCACCACCGATACCGCTGACATCCCAGTAGTAGTTATCTACGATATGAACATCGTGACGCTGGTAGTAACGTTCACCCGCCCAGATAGTGATGTCTTTATCTTCAAATAAACCTGTTGCCTGAACGTTCAGCTGTGCTAACTCAACACTGCGATCTTTGGAATTTTGATCTTGCCCTTCCCAGTATTTAAGCATCGAGTCAACAACAAATGACACATCGTCTTCTGCATACACTTCTTTTTTCAGGCCAAATTCACCATACAGATCATCTTCGTTTCCAAGACGACCGACTTTGTTTACTTCCCACTTGCTGTTAGAACCGCCCTCATTACTCAGCCCGACACCACCACGCATGTAGCCATAAAATTCGACGGGAGAAGTGGCGGCTAATGTACTGGTTGACAGGATGGCAACGGAAAGTGCGCTGGCAATAGGTAATAGTTTCATAATCCTTTCCTTGTAGCGTTAAAGCTCAATTGATTCACTCAAGTTTGTATATTTTATGATTTATGGGAACAATCCCATGGGATCGATCCCATCCTGAAGTGATAATTTAATCAAGGAAAGTAATCAGCACGATTATTGTGATCGGCATAACTATTAGGCTTATTAATAAGTGAGCTAGTTATCGGTTTGACAACCAAGCAAAGCGCTCATAATTTCTTCAAGGAGGCATCAGGAAGATGGAGGAATTTGGAGTGCTAGGCCATTTAAGGCCTTGAATAAGTATACAAAATTAAAATGAGGCGGCCACTTACTGTGACCACTTTTCTTTATGAATCAGCTGGTTGAGTTCTTCTCGCTGAGCCAGCCAAACTCTTCAAGCTCGGGCTTATCATTAAATTTCGACACGTAACCTAGACACAAATAGCCGATAATATCCTTGTCTTCAGGAATACCCAGCACGCTTCTAAGCACGTCATCATGAATAATGCTAACCCAGCCAAGACCGATGTTTTCCGCTCTGGCTGCCAGCCACATATTCTGAATGGCGCAAATCGTACTATAGAGGTCCATTTCAGGCTTAATTGTCCGCCCTATAACCACAGGGCCATTGCGTTCTCTGTCACATGTGACGCATATTCCAAGCGGTGCTTCCAAGATGCCTTCAAGTTTGAAGCTACGATATTGTTCACGTTTCTCTTCGGAGAATTGCTCGGCTGATTCGACCCTAGCCTTCTCATATCCCTGCTTGATCGCCTTCTTGATTTCCTCTTCGGTGACAAGAATGAAGTCCCAAGGCTGCATAAAACCAACACTAGGGGCATGATGCCCAGCGGTAAGAATTCTCAGCAACACATCTTCTGGAATTGCTTTAGAAATGAAATCGCGACGTACATCCCGACGGGAAAAAATCACTTTATAAAGTGCATCTCTTTCTTCTTCATTAATGAACATACGTGCTCTCCCTCAAAAAGTGAGAATTGTATTAGTAATGCTAGAGAACGCCAAGAGACGAGCGCGCTTAATCAGAATTAATTGGAAGGTTCAGGTTATTTCGTCGTCATATGGCAGATCTTCTGGATCTACACCGATGTAGTCAGGTTCAACGTATTCAGGAAGCTGAACCGCACGTATCGAGTTTTGCCCCATGAGTAGAGCCTTACATACTCGATGCATACCATCCATTATCCTTCCCTGATGACACAATATGATTGGATAGGATAAATCCACATAGTTAATTAAAGCAGCATGCTCCAGAACACTTCGGCAAGTCGGTTTCGCCCCACCGAGTTCATACCAAAACTCTTCATCCAGCTCACTGATATCAGAGATAGGCACGTCTATAATGGGAAGCTTTTTAGTAATTTCGATTAACCTAAGAACATCCCACGCCAATAAACCCTGCTCAGATTGGCGAAAATGATATTGTTGGCGCATAAAGATTCCTTATCTAAGCCATTAAATAGAAAAAGAGCAGAACACTCACTGTTCCAAATACAATCCACGAAAGGTGCCTGCCCTTCGAGCCCCAAAAAGCCACAGCACAGTGGATAGCAAATGTGATCGCGATTATTTTTACGACTGTCGATTGACTAAACCCAGGTAGAGTGAGGCTGAAAACAATGGCAGCAAACCCTATCCAAGCGACAGAGGTTAGGTGCCAAGCGAAACGTAAAGTGCGTTTGGTAAAGTCATCGCTCCCAAAAAGCTTAGGCAAATTGTCTCGTTTGAATAGCCGCATCAGGATATAGCGTTCACCAAGGTAGGAATGAATGAACGAAATGGCAATCAGAAGTAAAGCAGACACGTATAAGGTAAGTTCCATTTCTTAACCCTTAACCAAAAAATAGTTTCTGACACAACGACTCATTATTCTGCCAAATCAACTTGCACGATGGAGAAGCTATTCTTGTTGCAGTCTACGATATGAGTCATCAATCCGCCCCAGAGCTGTTTTTCAGGCGGCCCCGTAAATTCAACGTCTCTTGCTGTTAAGGTCTCGTAGAAGCAATGGATGTTTTTGACTTCCAGGCTAAAACCTAAAAATCGCCCCGCTTCAAACTCACCGCTTTCTTCTTCCTCCAGCAACACCTGAACGTTCTCCAACTGGTAACCGATGAACCCTTCTTCTGGTGAACCGAACTCCTTGTTAAGTCCAAGCTTTTCCGTGTAGAACTTTTCTGACTCAATTAAACAACGACATGGGATTCTCATTGTGTTGATTTTCACTTTTCACGTACCTTGTGCTGGCTTGTCACCAATAAGCTAAACCATTTCCCTTCAAACGCCAAACAACTAACGCTATAGAATATAACGCTTTGTGTTGATTAATGGTTTGCGCACTTGTTCCTTCGCTTCTTTGCCAGAAAACCTCTTCTAGTGTGATGCCGATCCAGTTTGAAAATTAGATTGGATCGACAATCTGCGATATGTTTTGCAATGTTATAACATAACCATTATATTACTTGGCGTTCATCAGGTCGCCAAAGAAGAACTAATCTAAGGAAGACTTTCCATATGATGCTAAAAAAAGTAGCAGCACTTTGTGCGCTTTCATTTGCAAGCAGTGCAATGGCAGACGTAGTCGTGAAGGAAACAACCAAGTTTCAGGATGTGGCTGCGAAAGTAAATCAGTTAACGAAACAAGGTGAGAAACCGCTGATTGTTATTGATATTGATAACACTCTTCTGACCTCTACTTCTGATATCGGTGGCGACATTTGGTACCAATGGCAACGAGGTAAGCTGGATGTAAAACCTGCGGAAGGCGATAAAGTTGACTGTCTTTTCCAAGATTCTATTGGCCTACTCTACGAATTGGTACCAATGAAAATCATTGAAGACGACGTGCCAGCAACGGTAGGCGGTTGGCAGGACAAAGGGCTAACCGTCATGGCTCTGACATCCCGTTCACCAAACTATCGCTATGCAACTGAGCGTGAAATGATTCGCAACCAGTACGACATGACACGTACCGCACTCAAAGAGAAGGGTTCTGATCAGCTTCCTGTTTACATTGATAACCCTAAACGTCCTCTGAGCTACATCAACGGCATCATGATGACGACAGGTATGAACAAGGGCACCATGCTGGATTATATTCTGGATAAGACAGGCCAGAACTTCAGCAGCGTCGTATTTATTGATGACAGTAAGAAAAACATCGTGAACATGGAAGAAGCATATAAAGATGACGCTTCTGTCGACATGACGATTTTCCACTACACCAAAGTTGAAGAAGATCGTATCGCTGCAAATGGTGCCGTTCTAACGAAAGAGCAAGCCAACAAGATGGCCAGTGACTGGAAAGAGCTCAACCAAGTGCTGGATAAGATCGCACCTGCCCGTATTGGTGACACTTGCCTCGGCCAGTAATGACTTGTGGGTGAAAACTGAATTTAAAGATTGTTGCGTGTGTCTGTACTCTTAAAAGTTAGCTCAAGGGCAAATTGGGGGCCCCACTGCGGACTTGATAGATAACGGACTCATGCAACGCCCTCTTAGAGCGATACCAAGGTTGGTATCGCTTTTTTCGTCAAGCTAAGGCCAGTTTAGCTTGACGGAAAAATGGCTATAATTGTGTTTTCACATAGATTAAGGTGTTATCCAAATCGCTACTAGGCAGTCGTCTGCCATTGACCAAGCAAGCTTCAAAGTGATAACCGCACCGCGTTGCCACGGCCTGACTTTTAATATTTGACTCAGCCATTTTTATTTCCAGTCTCCTCGCACAACGAACCTGAAATGCGTATCGCTCAACCAGACTAACAGCTTCTGTAACGTACCCTTTTCCTGTCTCTGAGGTGCGTAGCCAATATCCGATCTCGAAATAAGGGACACTTTTATCTCTAACAATAAAGCCTATTGCACCGATAAAATGCCCATTTGCTTTTTCGATGATGTTGAACCAAAACTCATCGACAAACTGCTCAAAGTTCACTAACGCAGTTTTGGTGTTTTCTTCGATATCGGTCAATGTTAGTGAATCCGTGACCCAAGGGAGAAAAGGAGCAAACTCCTCTTTGCTATCTTCAATAACAGTAAACATGGATTCTGAATATTCTAAAGAAGGCGGGGTTAATTTAATCCTTTGTGTTTCCATAAAAGTCACCATTAAACATGTAGATAATAATTGGTTAACTTATTGAGTGGAGTTTTTGCCACTCTGAACGCAATACTCCGTATTTAACTGAGTCATAATACTCGCCATTGAAGTATCTTACTTTTCGCAGTCGAGCTTCTTGCTGAAAACCAAGCTTGAGTGCAAGTGACATCATGCGAGGGTTTCCGGACCACGTTGTCATCCCAACTCGCTCTATTTGCTTGTTTTTAAACAAATAAGTAACCCAAAGAGGAATTGCAGTCGCTGCTATTCCTTTTCCCCAAAAAGCAGAGTCGTAAACGACAATTCCAGCTTCGAGCCAGCGTGTTTCTTCACATTCCCAATAACAACTCACAGTGCCAACAGGGGCATCATTTACCGTCACTAATTGAAGATCTTCACCTTTTATCATTCGTTGAAAAGACCCCCTTTCAAACTGTTCAAGTGAAGGATGCGAATATGGGAAATAGGGTCCATTGAACTTTGTCCATTCATCGTTGGATACCACAAGAGCATGAATGGTTTCCAGCTCATCCGGCTTAGCGGGCCTAATATTGATCACGGCATCTGACACAAAATTTCCTTCTTAATTTTACGGGTCCACCTTCATGGCAGAGAGTTTGGTGGCTATATAGGCAGCACTTTATCGTTGTTTCTAATTCAGAGCAAAAGATTGCAGCTCAGTTTTATCGATGTTTCATCACCCGACATTAACAATGCTAAAAATCTCGTACTCCGAAAAGTCAGTGCAGGGCTAACAATCAAAAAGAGCGCCCATTGGCGCTCTCTCGAGAAGTTCAAAGCTTACTCTGTAAACGTGGCATTCAGTTTCACTTTATAGTGAGCATAAATGTTTGATGAGTAGTGCCTTGCAACCAGTTTTATCTTCAGCTTTTCTACATCAACCGGTTGTTCCAAAGCAACAGATTGTCGGCCTGGGAATTTCAGATAGCTTGGGTAAACGCGGTTACCATTTTCATCATGAACGAATGCAACAACAGATTGATTTCGAGCGTTGTCATTTGTTTCAACGACCAACTCTAAAGACTTCACTTTCTTATTATAAGTTGGGGTAATTTCAATCCAATCCGTCACTGCCTGACCAAAACGGACATACATTGATGTTCCTGCCGAGTGTGTTTCGTCAAAATCAATCACAGGGTCATGGTCAGGAAAGCTGTTTACGTCGTTCGGTTTGCTGTTACCAAAATACTCTTGAATTAAGCTAAAGTTGTCTCCGTCATAATCTGTATTAGCATCGAGTCCAACTGAGTTATAAGTTTTCTTCCACCATGTCGGTAGATGATCGTTGTCTATACGCGAGCTTTCGCCAAAGTTAAAACGAAAATTCCCTTCAAATCGCTGACTCGATTGAGAAAAATCTGCATTATACAAAGAGATAACAGCTCGATAATTATCCTGCCAGTAAGCGATAGGCGTAGCAAATGTGTGCTCACCAATACCGGCACGACAGTCTAGATAATGCAGTAACGTACTCGCACTATCGTAAATACTAATCTTACAATCCATTGAAGACGGCTGGTTGTTGTCATAGCCTAATGTTGCCAAGTGGCGTCTGTCTGCAGGTAGTGAAAGGTTAACAGGAATATTCAAGCGCTGACCTTTATATAGCGTCTGACTTACTTGAGTATTGAACGTTTCCAAGTGAGGATTAGTATTCGCAACAGCGACGAATGAGAAAAAGGGAAGAGCCAACAGAAGTTTTGTTTTCATTACATCAACCTATAGCCATTTGTTATTAATAATCCAAAATCAATTAACTAATGCTATTAATCACAAGTAAGGTATGTAAATACTCAATTGAAGAAACCAATTGATTTACAAATAGCTATAGGTTGTTACATCGTAAAATGTGACAGGTTTAATCTATAACGCGCTCTCCATTTGAATGAAAAGCTCTTAGGCAACTTCTGTCTCTTCTTGGCTCTGCTCATCTAATGGCTCAATCTCAGCATCTCTTAGCTTTTGAATGAGAACAGGCAGATCATTACGATAAAAACTTGCATTGTAGCCTTGAGCAGCAGATGGTAGAGACTGAACAAACTGACACAATGGCTCGCAAGGCGCAGTGACGTCATCACTATTATTAGGGACAAGCAACACCTTTTCATTAACCGTCAATAACACGCTTTCTAATGACTGTTCGTAATGTTCTACATTTTCAGGCGTTATCGGCTGAAAAACAAAAAAATAGTTCGGCAATCGAATCATCGTACTCTCATCCTGCTTCGATAAGGCACCAGAAAACACCCATTGCTGAGCTTCTGATTTGAATCGCTTTTTCATTTTTTCGACACGCACGGTCAGTGTTTTTTTCGCGTCTTGGGCTTCCTTTTTCCGTTTAGCTTCAAAATAGAAGTACAAGGCAAAGAGGGTTAATAGAACAAAAAGGAGCGCGATAAGAATAAAGAAAGGCATGATAATTTGCTTAGAATTGGTGCTGAGTAGCTGAAAAATAAAAGGAATTATACAAAATGATTCCTTTCTTAACCAAAGGTAATTAGCAATTTAGTGAAATCAGAAACATTCCGTGCAGATTGAGCTTTATGTTAAGCATCAACTTCCCTTTCAAAAGTTACCCTAGATAACTCAACATAATTAATCCTAAAGTCATACTTTTGTTGTCGGGAAACACGCTATAAATGAACGCATCTACACAATGCCTAGAAAGATGATGAAGCGTTATGCCTGAGAAAAGTCCTTTTCTTAGAGAAGTATGTGAGCACATGAGACTAAGTGGTTACAGTATTCGAACGGAAAAATCGTACCTGTACTGGATTCGGTCTTATATTTTCTATCACGGAAAACGCCACCCTATGCAAATGGGATCAGAGGAAGTCATTCAATTTCTGTCCTATTTAGCCAACTCTCGCAATGTGGCAATCAATACACAAAAAGTAGCGCTAAATGCTCTGGTTTACCTTTATCAAGCCTTCCTCAAAATTGAACTGGGAGAATTGGGCTTTCGCCACGCAACCAAGCAAAGGCAGTTACCCGTTGTAATAACACCAAATGAAGTCAAGCAGGTTCTTTCTCATCTAAACGGAAAGGAAAAGCTTATCGTCGAGCTGCTTTATGGAAGTGGATTACGAATTTCAGAATGTTTAAGGCTGAGAGTTCAAGATATCGATTTGAGTAATCTATCCATTACAGTTAGAGATGGAAAAGGAAAAAAGGACAGGCAGACATTACTTAGTAAACAGTGTGTCGATGTCCTGAAACTGTTGATTGAACAGGCCGAGCAAGTTCAAATTGCCGACAACAAACACGGGATCGGCCCCTCACTCCCCTACGCAATCCATAAAAAATATCCGAACGCATTTCGTAAACTCGCTTGGGTGTTTATTTTCCCCTCTCCTTCTATTTCGCATAGTCAATACAATAGTGATCATCCTTCTCGTCATCACCTTCATAGCAGTGTGATTAGAAAAGCGTTGAGTCGTGCCGTCGCAAAAACGACCATCAATAAAAAGGTAACTTGCCACACGTTTCGTCATAGCTTTGCAACACACCTATTGCAGGCAGGAAGAGACATTCGCAGTGTTCAAGAACTGCTGGGTCACAATGACGTAAAGACGACACAGATCTACACCCATGTTATCGGTCAACACTATGCAGGAACCACCAGCCCTCTAGATAACCTGAACTAAGTTATAAGATTTCAGACTCAAATCTAGCGGTACGAGCTTCTGAGAGTGAACAACCAGTGCGTTCCATCAACTCGGTGAGCGTGATTGTCGGGTCGGCAAGCAGTATGCGCTTAAGGCGCTCTTCAGTGGATTCACGTGGTTTAACACTTTGACTGATTTGTACATTCAACTTGCTTAACACAAAGTCGAATTCTGTAGATTGCTCAGATAGGTTATTAAACAGGTCGAGTAGCGCCTCGGGTTGACCAATCAGTTGCCAGTTTCTCGAACGGCGAACACGCTTGAGCTCACAATCGTGCTGTTTAGCGACAACACGCAGCTGCTTGTTCGCGTCACTACCAATTCTGTGAATAAGCGAAGGGAGAGATATAACAAGGTTTTCTGACGGCATTGCAGGGCTCAGTTAACGAATAACCGAGATACTCTACCTGACAATCCACTTCATGCCGAGGCTTTACTGGAGTCAGAGCTGACATTAAATAGCGAAAAGAACTCTTTACCTGAAAGAGGTTGGGAGAAAAGGTAGCCCTGATACTCATCGCAGTTTTCCTGACGCAGTACCTCTAGCTGCTGTTCGTCTTCAACGCCTTCAGCAATAACCTTAATATTCAGACTGTGACCCATCTGGACGATTGTTCTGAGTAACATACGATCCGCTTCATGAATCGCGCATTCATCGACAAAGCACTTATCAATTTTAAGTACATCAACGGGGAGCTGTTTCAAGTAACGCAAACAGGAATACTCCACCCCAAAATCATCAATCGCCACAGAGATCCCCAGTGCTCTCAACTGCCCACATATATCGGTCACTGCATCTGGGTCACTCATCAAAGCAGATTCGGTAATTTCGATCTGAAGTAGATGTGAAGGTAAACGAACTTCACGCAAAATTTCGCAAATCACTTTAAACAGGTCGGTGTGATCAAACTGCACGTTTGAGACATTGACGGACACGCACAAATCTACACCAGCATCATGCCACTCTTTGATCTGATTACACGCCTCTCGTAAAACCCAGTGCCCAAGGGGAACGATCTGAGCCGTTTTCTCAGCCACTGGAATAAATTCAGCAGGAGTGATTGAACCTAGCTGAGGATGTTTCCAACGGACCAGCGCCTCTGCCCCCACCACTTCTGAAGTCGTCGCCGACACTTTAGGTTGGTAATACAAGGAAAACTGGTTTTTAGCCAGCGCGTTTTTAATTTCAGTTTCAATTTGATGCTGCCTAATCGTTTCACCAAGCAACTCATCATCAAACCAACACACAGAACCAGCGCCTTCTGAGCGAGCTTTAAATAAAGCAAAATCGGCATTTTTAACCCACACATCGAGATTATCGACTGCGTCTCTGGCGAATGCTACACCGATACAAAACCCGAGCCTGTGGGAGGTACTGTTTACATTAAAAAGCGTCTTTTTGTGTCGAAGTAGGATTTCAATCGTCTCATCTAAAACTAACTCTACATCATGAGACTCAGCGATTAACACAAACTCATCGCCTCCTAGACGATAGAGTTTTCCATAACCTCCAATTAGCTCATTGATATGGTTGGCAAACGCCACAAGTAATATGTCACCATGACGATATCCCAAACGATCATTAACGTTTTTGAACCCATCCAGCCCTATGTGAAGTAAGCCAAAGTACTCAGCGTTGTCCTTGTTCACTTGTTTGATATCGCAATAGAAAGCATGGAGATTTGGCAATTTGGTCAGATAGTCCGTCACACTCTCTTGTTTATAAGCCATGGCCTGTTCACGCACTTTGACGTAAAAATACGCCATGATGGTCGCAAACACCGTGATGACGCTGACTTCTGTCGCCACCTTTATAAATACCTGTAAATCTGTCGCAGTCAGCTGGTAAAGATAACCATTAACTAAAGCTCCACCGACAGCAATTGGCCATAAGGTTCCTGGGAAAAGTACGATGTAGCACAGAGGGATGAGTATTAAGCTGTCTCTCACTGGGTCAATTTCAAATGGCTGAACCAACCCACCAATCATGAACATAGCCACAGCGGAGAATGCAAATAGATGGCGTAAAGTAAGGTCCTTGGCAATCAAAGCCAAGGTCATTAGTACGGGAAAAATGAAGAATATTCGAGACCAGATATGGTCCTGATTTACCAGTCCATAAGAAACAACCCCTACCGCGCAAAGAAAGGCAAGGTTCGCAATGATTTGTACCCACTCTGTACCATTGTTCTTCTGCACGCCGCTTCCTTAACTGCTTGACCACGTATATTGAGATTAGTCGTCTATTCATTAAAATTAGTAACAAATCCAATAATTGCCTACTTTTGGCATAAAAAAACCTCCCCGAAGGGAGGTTTCATATGAATCTAAATACAGCGTTACTGCAAACCTAATTCGTCTGTAAGTGCCTTCATTTGTTTGAGATCCATCTGATGCACTCTGATCATCTGATTGACCTGACTTAAGCGTGAATTCGCTTCATCTTGCTTATCACATGAGTCAGATTTTGCATCCCATGACGTACCTGATAGGTACAAATCACAATCTTTTTTCAGCTGTTTGACTTTAGGTTCGAGCTCTTCACGTTCTTTTTCTAATGCTTCCAGTTCTTGCTTAACTTTGAGCTCTTGTTGGAATAACTCTCGTGACCGCTCAAACATCGTTGCTTGCATATCAGCCTGTCGATTCAGTTGATTATTCTCTCGGTTCGCTTCAGCAATCTTCTGCTTCTGCTGATTCAGTTGTTCCTCAAGAGATAAATTGACTTTTTCCAGCTCAGAAACCTCTGAACGTAGGGCTGCCAATGCATCTTCGTGCTCTTGCTGCTGCTCCTCGATGGCTTGTTGCAACTTAGCTGCAATTTCATAATCCACTTTCGCCACTTTATCTTCGACTTCGACAACCAGCTGTTTTTTGTCTTCTACAAGTAACTGATATTTTTCTTCCAGCCCATTGTAGGCACTTTGCCATTTATCAGCCGTGACGACGGAACCAACTAACCCACCCAGCGCTAGTCCTAAGACACCAGCAATAATGATGTATAAATAGCTGCGTTTATCTCTTTCTTCGATAACCACCACATCATCATTGTTATCCATTTCAGACTCGTTGTTCACTTCTTTGCTCCTACAGATTTAGCGCATGAGTTCAGTCACCACCAACGTGGCGGTATAAAGGAAGAAGCCTGATAGTAGAGTAACGACGACGTATTTTTGCAGCTTTTCGTTGGTTCGATATCGGATCAGAACAAACGCTAATGCCACCAAAAAAACAATCGCAATCAATCTTGTCATACCATCTCCTTAGCCAGACTCTGCGCGAACCTCAATGATCTGTTAACTCGTTCATTTATACCATTTTTTAAGAGCATTGGGTCAGAGTTAGGTTTGTTTTATATTCATTTGATTTAATTATATACACTCCCAACTCTGCTTCCTCCACCTCCATGCCGAATAATCGTAACAAAACGCGACCTTTCCCAAACAACATTAAAATTTTGGGCCTATTACAGAATTATATTTGGGCTTGTACGGAATTTGGGGTATAAGGAGCTAACTCGAAAGTCTGAGGCAAAATAATGAAACCATATAAGTTAGAAAATAAGAAACGTCGTATCCAGAAGAAGCTATTTTTGGGTGAGTTCGCGATGCTTGGATTCGAAGTTAGCTGTGAAACAACGATCACTGACTTTGATAGCTACGACGCGTTTGTTGATGAGTTCATTGATTACATCGATGCGCTTGGCTTAAGCTTTGGTGGCGGCGGCCTAGAGTTGTTCGAAGGCTTTATTTGTCACTCAGAAAGATACCAAAGCGTAACAGAAGAGCAGCAAGCAAAAGTCGCAGAATGGTTGGATGCACGCGCTGATGTGAAATCAGTACAGGTGAGCGAACTGGTGGACGCGAACTACTTCTAAGCTTTGCAATAGCGCCCTACTCAGGGCGCTATTACTATGTCATATCTATTTCACTTCCAAACCTAGATTGTATTGCGCCAAGCATCGGGTGACATAACTCACTTTCAAAAATGCAGCTATCACAATGGTACTGATATGCGCGGCAATTTGAGCATTCAGGCTGAAGGCGCTAGCGTATGGATAGGAAATCAGCACGCTGACCACCAGTGCGAGAAAAGTGACGACCAGTCCAATATTTGAAACAGTCAAAAGTGTTTTGAATGTAGTGCGAGTTGGTTGAGCAAACATAGAGACCTCACTAGATTATTTTGTTTTTCTCTCTACATTGCATTCTTCTTGCCAACTTTAAAAACTTCATATAATCAATATAATAGAAATCAAACCAACAAAAACAGTGTCAATAAGACATCATAAAAATAAAGTCAAAAGGACACTATAGAGTTATTTAAACCGAACTCAACTTAACCCCCTCGACACACTCCACTCAACAGTTTTAAACCAGTTGAATTCCAATTATTTTAATGAGTTAAAATTACATATATATCATTTAGTATAATTACTCAAAACACTATTGATATGATGATTGTTTTATATGTAGTATGACTTCTTCAGAGCGACGAGATTCAACTTTTTCGCCTGCTCTGATGTTCATCGAGAACTTAAGTTAGCTCGTAGTCAACTTGTTGTAAGTCTCATTCCACCATGAATTACTACTTCATTAGTGAGGAGAGACCTCCATGCGATATTTAGCATTACTCGCTGCCCTACTTTCATTAGGTACAAATGCATCACCCAATTTTCCTGATTTATCCGATTATCAAAAAATCGATAAGGTATCAGGAACAACATCACTTTCGCGTAATGTCGGCGTCATCGAAAACCAAATTATTTTTAAAGATTTTGGCGTTTGGAAGTTTGGTCCAAAGCTTCCGGTTACCGGCAGTGGATATACCGATAAGTACGTCTACAACACAGACCGCTTTATCGCTATCGGTTCCAACTCTGAGCACAAAGTTTGGCTGTACGAGCGTGAGAGCGCATTCAAACCAAACTGGACGTTATCTAGCACAATCGAATTGCCGGACGACGTTGATCCGCAACTTTCTCAATTTGGTGAGTCTGTTTACCTTGATGACCAGCTACTCACAATTTCCGATCCCAAGCAAAGAAGCGTTTACGTATACCTCAGAAACTCTGGGGAATGGCAACTGGTCGATAAGCTAGACGTCAATAGCTTTCCCGACCCTACTTATCGGTCTTTAGGGTTTACTGTTCGCCGTTATGCCAACGAGTTGTACATCAGCGAATCTTCAGCAGAGCGTATCTTTATTTTCCGCAGTCGAGATCTTAATACTTGGCACTTAGGTGATGTCATTGAGTCGCCGGATAAGACCCCAACTCAATCCAGTCAGTTTGGTTTCGCCTTTGACGTGAATAAGCACTTTCTAGTCGTAAGTAGTTACACAACGTCGTACGTGCATGTCTTCATGAGACGTCATCCTTACGAACCTTGGAGCCTTCAGCAGACGATCAAGCAAGCGGATATCGACACCGAAACAGGGTATTTCGGTCATGACGTAGAACTAGATCGTACCACCTTCATGATTGGTGATGACGCACTAGGGAAAGTTTATCGTTTCGATATCCAAAAAGGTAAAGAGTTGTCCTGGCAGCTCGCTGAAATTTTTCAGACTGGAGACGGGAGCAGTAGGTATGGTTCCAGTTTTGGGTTTGAATCGGGCACTTTATTGATTGGCGATATTAGCAATTCACACCTATTTACGCGCCCGACTTCAAAAGTAAACATTGAAGGATACGTGTACTCTCAGGATGGTATCCCTGTACAAAACGCAGATGTAAGAGGCTACTTCTCCAGCGCTAAAACAGACGCAAATGGCGCATACAGCATACCTGTTCCAAGAGGTTGGAGTGGCAGCCTTTACGCGGAAAAATTTGCTGGGGCGATTTACACTAGTCAAACCATTGATCTCAATCGAACATATCGAGATGTCACTCTCGAAGACTTAACGATTTCAGAACCGATTATGTTTTCGACCACCATTACCATCTCAGGAAGCTGCCGCGATACTGAAATGTATATAGAGGAGATTCCTAGAGGAGATCAAGACAATGTCTTTAGTCGATTTATTCAATTTGATCTTCGCTATGGTACGAGCGGCACTTTAACGCCTATCTCTGAAATGTGTGACGTTACCCCTTCGCAAATTGAGTATGACTTCGTGGATGAAAATTCCATCTTTAGCATCCGCACTCAAAACAAAGAATAAGTTTTAACTAAGAGCCTTTGAAGCTTTCAAAGGCTCTAATTATCCTCATTTCCCCCCATTTTGTTATTCATGCAAAAACTGATTGAATTACACAAAAATAATGATAGAGTTCACACGTTGGTGGCAACCAGTGCTATCAACCAACTTTTGCTCACTTTGCGAGCAATCGTTCCAATGAAGACTGCAGGAGAGTGGTTATTTACCAAACTTTAACATTTGGGCAAAATAACCTACCGAAGAAGTAAATCTTTCAGGTGCTGTGAAAACGGCGAGGACTGTAGTTGGAGGAACCTCTGGAGAGAACCGTTAAATCGGTCGCCGAAGGAGCAAGCTTCATACTATCAATGTGTGTAGTGAAACTCTCAGGCAAAAGGACAGAGGAGTGAAAAGAACAACCTAGCTATGATCGCTTTTCTGCCTGTAGCGTTTGTTGAGACTTGCCGTCTCTACCCTTTCACTCTTCTCCTTAGTAATGCTTTATCAATTAAGGGGAAATCATGGATAACCTTCAATCTTTACTTAAAACTATCGACAGCTTTGTCTGGGGTCCACCACTGCTTATCCTATTAGTGGGAACCGGTGTCTACTTTACTTTTCGCTTAGGCTTACTTCAGTTTCGACACTTACCGACTGCACTGAAAATGGTTTTCAGCAAAGATGATTCTAAAAAACCAGGTGATGTTTCAAGCTTCGCCGCTCTTTGTACCGCACTTTCTGCCACCATTGGTACAGGTAACATTGTTGGTGTCGCAACCGCAATAAAACTTGGTGGTCCGGGTGCACTATTCTGGATGTGGCTTGCTGCTCTGTTCGGAATGGCGACTAAATACGCGGAATGCTTATTAGCTGTTAAATACCGCAAGGTAGATGACAAAGGCCAGATGGTTGGTGGACCAATGTACTACCTCCAATATGGGGTGGGTTCTCGTACGCTCGCTTCGCTATTCGCCTTCTTCGCTTTGGGTGTTGCCTGCTTCGGTATTGGTACTTTCCCTCAGGTAAACGCGATTCTAGACGCCAGCCAGATCTCTTTTGGCGTGCCGCGCGAAGCATCCGCAGTTGTACTGACGCTACTAGTCGCGTTTGTCACGCTGGGTGGTATTCAGTCAATTGCTAAAGTTGCTGGCAAAGTCGTTCCAACGATGGCGCTGTTCTACGTATTGGCTTGTTTGAGCGTGATTGTCATCAATAGCGATCAACTGTTCAATGCTATCGAGCTGGTTCTGGTGTCTGCTTTCACACAAACAGCGGCAACAGGTGGCTTCCTTGGTGCGAGCATCATGCTAGCCATCCAGTCGGGTATTGCTCGTGGTGTTTTCTCTAACGAATCTGGTCTTGGTAGTGCTCCCATGGCAGCAGCGGCTGCGAAAACCGATTCGTGTGTGAGACAAGGTCTGATTTCGATGACAGGTACCTTTTTCGATACCATCATCATTTGTACGATGACAGGCCTTGCACTGATCCTGACTGGTGCGTGGCAAAGTGACTTTGCCGGTGCAGCGATGACGACTCACGCTTTTGCTGTTGGCCTGAATGCTGAAACGCTTGGCCCTATTCTGGTCTCTGTTGGTTTGATCTTCTTCGCCTTCACAACCATTCTGGGTTGGAACTACTATGGTGAGCGCTGTGTCGTATTTTTGTTCGGCACCAAAGCCGTTCTGCCATACAAGGTTATCTTCCTTGCTTTGGTGGCATCAGGCGCTTTCCTACACCTCGATATGATTTGGATTATCGCTGATATCGTTAACGGCTTGATGGCGGTGCCTAACCTGATCGGTTTGATCTTGCTCCGCCATGTCGTGATTGAGGAAACGAAAGCGTATTTCTCAGCCGCTGTCGATAACTTAAAGCAGCCTCAGATGCAGAGCTAACCAATAAAAAAAACAGCGGCTTAAAAGCCGCTGTTTTTTATTCTTCCACCATAAGTTTCACACCCAAGCCAACAAGAACCACTCCCGTTGTTGCTTCCATCCGGCGCATAAACTTAGGGCTTTTCAGCAAGTTCTTCGCTGAGTTCAAAGTACCTGCTAAGCCACACTGCCAAATCATGGCAATCACAAAGTGGATAGCCGCCATCAAACTGGATTGCAAAAATGCCGAACCCTCGGGATTGATAAACTGCGGCAAGAACGCGAGATAGAAAACTGCTGTTTTCGGGTTGAGAATATTTGACAGAAAGCCTTCTCGAAGAGAGCGTTTCATATCCAGATTATGCGTATGAGACTCCATATTCGACAGAGCCACATCTCCTTTCCAGACCTCTCTTAAAGTTGTCGCCCCCAGCCATATAAGATAAGCGGCACCAACCATCTTTACTGCATTAAACAGTTCTGCCGACTGAGCCAAAATAGCGGATATACCAATTGCAGAAAACGTCGCGTGGACAAACAGACCTAAACAAATACCTAGACTGGTGGCAACGCCATCTTTCACTCCACCTCGGGAAGAATTGCGTAGCACCAGCGCAGTGTCCAGACCCGGTGTTAGCGTTAAAATGGTAATGGCGATCAGAAACGCTTCCATATTGTTAATCACATCTACTCCTTTCTATGCCTCTTCTCGAATTCATCGAGGCCATTTGATAATCCTCTTCTATCATCAAAACGTCTGTGAATAAACAACGAAACGGAATTCTTTTCCGACACGCCAATAACATTTAAATCACTAAATACTCGAAATAGTGTGATTTAACAGGGACTCAATCCAATGGATGTAACCGGATAGTACTTGGTCTGACTACGCGAGGTTGATACACTTTCCTTCCCCTAAATAGTCACGGAAGGCGACCCATGAGCGCATTCGAAAAACTCAAAGCACATTCTAAAAAAATCTCTCATTTCAGCCACCTTGCTTCTATTTGTGGTTGGGACCAAGCAGCGGTTATGCCTAGCGGCGGTAACCAAGCTCGCTCTGAAGCCATGGCGGAACTCTCGGTTCATATTCACGGCCTTCATACTCAACCTCAACTGGCAGACTGGTTTGCAGAAGCCGAAGGTGAATCGCTCAATACAGATGACAAGGCGACACTTCGCGAGTTGAAACGCCAGTGGCAGCAAGCCAATCTTCTCCCAGAAGAATTGGTGCAAGCTAAATCCCTTGCAGGTTCTAAGTGTGAACATGCATGGCGTACACAACGTGGTGACAATGACTGGGTTGGGTTCGAGAAGAACTGGGCTGAGGTAGTGAAACTTTCTCAGGAAGAAGCACAAATCCGAGCAGACGCAAACGGACTCACTCCATACGATGCTATGTTGGATATTTACGAGCCCGGTACCAGCTCTGCTTCTCTAGACACCTTATTTAGCAATGTGAAAAGTTGGTTGCCAGAACTTATCGATGAAGTGATTGAAAAACAATCTTCTGAGCAGTTTATTCAACCTGAAGGTAAATTCGCAACAGACAAGCAGAAAGCACTTGGTCTCGAAGTGATGAAGCTACTGCAGTTCGACTTTGAACATGGCCGTCTGGATGAGAGTGTGCACCCATTCTGTGGCGGTGTACCATCGGATGTGCGTATTACGACTCGCTACGACGAAAACGAGTTCGTTCAATCGCTGATGGGCATTGTACACGAAACGGGTCATGCTCGTTATGAACAAGGACTACCAAAATCTCTAGCTGGATTACCTTCTGGTGAAGCTCGCTCTATGGGTATTCACGAGTCTCAATCGCTATTTTTTGAAATGCAGGTCGGGCGCAGCGACGCCTTTATCGCTCATTTGGCAGGTTTTGCGGCCAAGCATTTCGATGGCCATAACCCAGCTCTATTCTCGCAGGAAAACTTCCACAAACTATACACCCGCGTGAAAAAAGACTTCATTCGTGTTGATGCCGACGAGCTTACCTACCCTGCTCACGTTATTTTACGCTACGAGATTGAGCGCGACCTGATCAACGGTAAGATCAAACACACTGACGTCCCTGAATTGTGGAATGAAAAAATGCAGGCTTACCTTGGATTGTCGACCAAAGACAACTTCAAGAACGGTTGTATGCAAGACATCCACTGGACCGACGGTGCATTCGGCTACTTCCCATCTTACACATTAGGTGCCATGTATGCCGCGCAGTTTATGGCAGCGATGAAGCAAACTGTCGATGTTGATGCAGCCATTCAAGCTGGCGATTTAACGCCAATCTTTAGCTGGCTATCGGACAATATCTGGAGCAAAGGAAGCTTACTCACAACAGATGAGTTGGTGAAGCAAGCAACAGGTGACACACTCAACGCGCAATTCTTTAAAGATCATCTAAAGAATCGTTACTTAGGCTAAACTCGAAGGCTGGTGAATTCACCAGCCTTTTTTACTTCTCAACCTGCCAAAAGTCTGAAATCCCGGAAACACCGTGCGCACCGTAGCTTTGTGCATGTTCTACCTTATGGATACTTTGCCCACCGAGGGCAAAGGTTGGCATGTAGGCCAATTTGGATAGCTCCGCAAAGCGCTGCCAACCAATCGGTGTGGCATCAGGATGAGAGTTCGTCGCTTCCACTGGCGAAATAGTAATGAAGTCACACCCCGCTTGATTCGCCAGCTCAATCTCCCGCTCATTGTGGCACGATGCCGCCAGATACTGCGCGCCGCTGTGACGAATCGACTGAATCAAAGCCAAATCTGAGAGGTCTTTCGACGTAAGGTGCACGCCATAAAAAGGAGCTACATCCGAGCCGTCATAGGAAGCAGAATTGACCAAAACAATCCCTTTCACATAGGGGCCAATTACTTGCTTTAGAGATGATAAACTGTGCGACTTCGCTCTGAGCTGACATAAACCGCCAGCGCTTTGCAAAGCAAGTAATTGCGCCAACTCATCTAGGCTCGTCTCATTACGGGTAATGGCGTACTTTGCAGGTAACAACATTGGCGTCTCTTTTCTCTCATCAAATTTTGCGAAACAGCCGAAATGTTACTACTTGTTCGTTTTGGTTTCACTATCATCTGAGTCAGCCACATAAACCTACTCGCAAGCTCAGACAATATCTCAATCAGCTATGTTATTCTCAAAGTCGTTTTTGGTTAGAGTTTGGAGTACTTTATTTATGTCCATCAAAGCGTTGAAAACCTTACGGGCGATTATTGCCCACGGCAGTTTTTCTGCAGCAGGTGACAAAATAGGTTTAACGCAGGCGGCGGTCAGTACCCAAATGAAACAACTTGAAACGGAACTTGATACCAAGCTGTTTGAGAAGATCGGTCGCAACTTGGTTCTAACTCGTGATGGCGAAAAAGTCATGCAACGAGCGGAGCAAATTTTATCAATGTATGATTCTCTCGGCGACGGTTTAGGTCAAAACGGCCTCTACAGCGGCGAGCTACTGTTAGGGGCAGTATTTAGCGTTCAGGTTGGCGCTCTTGGCCCTGCCCTAGCTTCAATTCGTCGGCAATATCCCAAGCTCTCGATTAAAGTATCTCGAGGTATGTCAGTCGATTTGGCTGAGCGGGTTGAGACCGGAGAATTGGACGCGGTTTTAATTACTGAACCACAACGGAAGATACCGACTGGTTTTAGCTGGACGACAATAGAGCAAGAACCTTTTTACGTTGTCGCTCATAAGGATACAGCCGAAACTTCCGATAGCGATTTACTCAAAAACCACCCATTTATAAAGCTGGACGCGCGAGCTTGGGCTGGCACTATGATTGATAACGAATTCAAACGTAGGAATTTGATCACAGATACTGTGATGGAACTGGATTCCCTCCAAGCGTCGTTGATCATGGTGCAGGAAAAACTGGGAGTTACCGTTATGGCTTTAGGAGAAGCCAGAGCGAACAAGCTAAGAGAAGAATACAAACTCGTTCCCTTTGGTGTACCAAGGCTGCACCGCAATATGGGGTTGTACCAGAGAGAACATCACAGCAGAAAAGAGCTAGTTCAAGTCTTGCTCGATGAGTTGTTACCCATAAATTAATTTTACGTTTTTGTTAAAAATCCATAATTATTTTCTCACCTTCTTTCTTTGTACTCTTGAATGAAGAAAGGAGAAAAATATGTCAGTTGCTATCTCGGCCTTACTGCAGGTCATGTTCATCATATTATTAGGTTATTTGATTCGTCGCTTAATGCGTTTTAACGATTCATTCTGGGACGAATTGGCCAAGTTGACCTATTTTCTCCTCACTCCTGCTTTATTAATCTACTCGCTTGGCAACAAGCCATTGGATGATCTGCCATGGTTCAGCATTGCCAGCGTCTTGGTTGTCGTCCTTCTTACCTGCAGTGTTTTACTCATCGTCTGGCAACGCTATGTGCGCTCTGTTGACTCAGCGTCTTTTACGTCAATATTTCAAGGAGGCGTGCGCTTTAATAGTTTTGTGGCGTTGGCCATCGTCTACAACTTGTTTGGGGAGTCTGGCATCGTTGCCGCCGCTATATCGATGTCAGTAATCATCATCACCGTAAACGTGCTGTGTCTTTTGGTGTTTTCTTTTTATGGTCAGGAAGTGAAAAGCTGGAAATCGATATTTATCAGCCTATCGCGCAATCCCCTTATTCTTGGTTGCGTGATTGGATTAACGATTAATCTAAGCCCGCTGTCTCTACCCGATGAAATCAATGTAACCCTTGGTTTGTTAGGCAAATGTGCACTACCGTTAGCACTGCTTGCCATTGGCGCTGCCCTGAAAACAGACCGCAATGAATCATTCAAAGAAATGGTCGTCGTTGCTTCTGTGATGCAGCTGCTTATTAAACCAGCAATGACTTTTGTGTTCGCGCTTTCGCTTGGGCTTGAAGGCATGATACTCGCGATTGTTACCATCATGATGGCAGTTCCCACCGCCCCTTCCGCTTACATTCTTGCAAAACAGCTCGGCGGTAACAGCCACGCTATGGCATCTATCATTGCTCACCAGACTTTTCTCGCCATCTTTACACTGCCTGTAACGTTTTATATTCTAAGCACTTATGGATAAAGAATTGTTATCCCTTAAAGCCAAGTGGTCGTACCTCTAATTATAAAATTTCAATCAAAAGCCGAAGATCACCGAGTTCATTTTCGTTAATGTAGTTAATACATCCCCAAGCCTCGGCTATGTCTGTTCAAAGATGACCCGGTGCGTTCAACATCGTTAAGTGGAGGTTTCTATGCAAGTCAAACTACTTAAACGTCTCATCAAAGACAAAATCTTTGGTAATACTTCTAATACTGCGCGCGGTGTTCAGGTTGCACAAATGGCGGATGCTCGCATGGGCGCCATGTACATGTTAGCGAGTACAGAAATTACTAAAGTTGCCAAAATTTCGAATGCACACTTTTTTAGTGCATTTGTTGTAGGCACCGAACCCTTCACAGACTTCAAAGATGCTGCCATGGGCCTACTCAACAACACTGAGACCATGACTAAGCTCAAAAATAGCAAAGCAGCGAAAAAGATTTCGAAAGCCGCTTCAAAAGTCGCGGAAGTCACTACTTCAATGAAGAATGGTATCAAAGACCTTTTGTCTGATTTTTTCCGCACCTTGCTCAACAAAGTCAGCCATGTTTATGGTGATTTACTGCATGGTCTGGAGTGGCTAGCCGAGGTTGGGAGCTGGCTGATCAGTAAATTTGCCGGTAATTTCGCGGATCTGATTCCTGGTTGGGGGCATGTAAGAAGTGCTTCTTCTCTTTATTCAGCAGTCAAAAAGTCAGTTCTGAAATCAAAAGACCTCATTACTCAAATCTATAAAGGTCGTGGTGTCGAGCTACTGGGCGGCCACCCTAGCATTATATCCAAAGCGTTGGCTCGCCACTCTGCAACTGGCGCTCTAGGTGGCATCAAAAGTGTTGCGCTTAGCGTCGCTGGGATCGCGGGAGCCACTGCCGCCGGCATTGGTTCTATCATCAGCCTTATCGTGGCTGTTTTAGAACGTATTATCAAATTGGTCGACTTTTTTGTTCAGCGCGCCCTTCTCGACAAAGTCCTCAAACGTGCGAAAAAAGAGTGGCACAATCGCACCGCCAATGGCAGCTTGGTCAGTGATCACAAGATGTTTTCTGAGTGGTTTCAGAGTGCGGTGGTGACTACTCCAATTGTTGCCGCACTCGTTATGGGCAGTGGTTTTGTCGGCCACCCAATGAAGTTTGCACAATTGCTTACGCCTAAGTTAGATGCTGTTTCTCAGGGCGAGTATGATAAAGCCGTAGTTTACATTGATAAGCTTAAATCACTCTCCACCAAATACGTTCAGGAGTACGTCGGCAGTTACAAAATTGATTTCTCCAGCACCGATGGCGTGGTTAACGCTCGACTGAATGAACTCAAGGAGGGTAAAGGCATACTGGATGGACACGAATTCGCAGTGAAACCCGCCGCGGTAAAACCAGCAGTCGCCTCCCGCAGTTCATTGGCGAAAAGCAATCTCTCACTCTCACAACTTGCGTCTTTACATGGCATGCCACCATTGGATGTGTGATTGAATGAAAAAGCCAAGGTTTTAACCTTGGCTTTTTCAGTATTAGACCAGCTCTCCGGCACCCTGCCTTGAACGTTCGCTATTCTCGACCAGAAACACAGTCGCGGTCTGCTTTAGTAATTCCCATTCTTCGTCTTCAACGAAAATACCCTCTCGCCATGAGGACTGCTGTGCATCGACGAGCTCCTTAGCATCAACATACACGTTGTAGCCTTGCGAACTAGCACTGACATCAAAATCACTTACCGCTAATTCAATCGTCATCGAGTGATAACTTTCTAACGAACCACGGCTCTCCTCTGAGAAATACAGTTCCGGTGCAATTTGGCCTCGATTTAACACGTACAATACATTTTTAGGGCTGGTTCCATTGGTCCAGCGGGCACGACACGCGATACCTTTAGCTGCCAGCTTCACTAACTCGCTATACGCCAGCCAACGGTTATGGCACTGCTTAAGCTCAATAGTAATGGTTTTAGACTGGGCCATTTTCTCCAGCGCAAAGTCCAACACGGCAGGTAAGTGACAAGCCACACTGCTATTGTGCAAATCCACCTCTAGGCTCTCATCAGAACGTTGTGAAATCGACACCGCGCAGTCAGAGTCTAAACCGAGAAAACGGCTGGCATTATTAAATTGACGAACACCATGCAGCCCTGCCATTTGTAAATCGGCCACCATATTGGCAATAACGTCCGCTTCACCACACAAACGACGTGCGCCTAAGAACGCTTTATTGACTGCTGCAACCAGCTCATTGTGTGACACGATCATAATGCGTTTCCCCCTTGGACCTTGTTCGACTGACGACTCTGGATCTCACTTTCGCTTGGCATCAAAGGGAAAATCCAATTATCGTTGTGCTGTTCTGAGCCGATTTCGTCCAGCAAAGGTGCACCTTGAAAGAAGGTCACCCGTACCCAGCGATCTGAGCGGGGATCAAATTTCGTCGCACCAAAGAAAGACAGCTTACAGCGCAGCAAGTGCATAGGCAGTGCATCTTGGCGTAACACATTCATCTGAATATCGCCCATCTGGCGATGCCCCAAGGTCCAGACTCGACGCGCCACAGAGCGATATTGAGGATGTTGTAATAGAAACTGAGCCAGTGACATCTCACACGGCTGTTGAGAGACTGCGTTAAACAGGCGGTTGACCTGACGACCGATATCAAGCGGCAGCTCTCGGTCTTCACCGGATTCCTCTCCGCGAACCCCAAGTCTCGGTTCTTCTTTATCCTGAGAGCGATACCAGAACCAATAGTTGTTTTCTGCCAGCGAGTAATCGGCGTCAATCGCCCAGCGATACTTATCGTTTAACACACTAAGCAAATCACCAACACTTTTGCCGGTAGCAACAAACAACGTTTCGTCGGTGTTCATCTGCTCTTCAAAACCGTTAACTAGTTCTGGGTAAAGCTCAATCAAACAAGAAGTGACAATCTCTTGAGTTTCCAAACTGTAGGTCGTCAAACCCTCCATAACACTCTGCCAGTTGGGCTGCTGTGAGGTGATGTTCGCCAGATCTTTATGAATAATAGTAAGCTCAGCAATCGCCTGTTGATTCAACGTATCCTGATGCGGATTGATGGTCACTACCTGCTCTAAATGTTTGATGGCTTTATTCAATAGCTGACTCAAAGGTTCAAGCATCTCCGAATCGCATGGGCTTGCTAGAACCTGCGCTAAAGCACTTTCACGGGCCGTCATCCATTGATCAACGATACATGGGTGATTAATCAAATAAGGCGCCATGCCCAACCCAGTGGCATTGCCGACGCCAAGATAGCGTTGTAGCCCTCGGTCTAGCTCGACTGCATTTTCACCACCTTGCTGACGTGCAAGGTAATGCACCCAATCGAGACTGAACTCACGTAGCAGGTACACAGCACACATCTGCGCACTGAAGGACAGACTGAAGTCCGGATTGTTCTCCAGTAGCTTGAAGTCCGCAATCCCAAACTTACCGTTGCCATACACGGCTGTTGTTCTAAGGATATAACCCACCTGTGCCAGCTCTTCGCCTTGTGGTTGAAGGCCTTTAGCCAGCGCCGAGACAATATGTTCGAACACTCGTACACTTTTATTTGCTCTTGCCAACACCAGCACATTGTTTGGATTGCGCCCTGCTTCCTGAAGCGGAACATTGGCACGCAACTGTTCAAGCAAACTCACATCAACATCACCGTAAACCAAGGCAAATGTGACATCCCACCTTTCCGCGATGACTCTGTCATTGCGCTCTTCGTCTGCAATCTGATCACAAAACACCACGAGATGATAAACATGGTGCGGGGTGTTAAGTCGGTAAATGACATGGCCAAACCCTTGCGGGCAAAGTTGCCAATCATGACGGCTCACCTGCCATTGTTGTCTAGCCATTTTACGAATCAGACTGCGTACAAAACTGATTCGATTTTGGTGCATAGCTCCTAGCCTTTCTGGCTCCATGACCACCTCTGCATTACGCAGCGATGTTTCAGTGTAAGTAGAACGATGTGCATCCATTTTGCTCACCACCTGTTGTTATTGTAAGAATGGTTGGAGTGTGCGGACAATTTCCGCACACTGTTCACGTTATTAGTTGTTAATAAGTAGTCACTAGTACCCTTGTGCCTTCGCCATCTTGATTGCGATTTGTGGCGCATTCCAAAGTGATGGCAGCAGTATCAATGACACCGGAACCGCAGTGATCACGATAAAAGACTGCAATGCGGAGATTCCGCCTGAACCCAGTGAAATCAGAATCAGCGCTGTCACACCCATGGCGACACCCCAGAATGTGCGAACGATGGCATTAGGCTCGGTTTCTCCACTGATCACCACGCTGATGGTGTACGTCATAGAGTCACCGGTTGTAACGATGAAGATCGTCGTCAGGATAAGGAACAGCACCGACACCACCATAGGTAACGGTAGTTGTTGAGTAACCGCCAATAGCGCACCTGGCAGGTTGAAACCTTCGAAAGCTTTACTGACACTGCCCGGCTCGGCAATTTCAAATGCCAGACCAGAACCACCAACAATAGTGAACCAAAAGCAAGTCGCCAGTGGTGCCACAATGCTAATAGTCGAGATTAACTGGCGGATACTGCGACCGCGGGAAATGCGCGCAATAAAGATTGCCATCATAGGTCCATAGCCAAGGAACCATCCCCAGAAAAAGACCGTCCACCAGCTAAGCCAGCCTTCATCCCCACGATAAGTCGCCATTGGGATGAAGTTATCGAGCATGCTGCCCACACCCTGAATGTAGCCGTTGAAGATAAAGTTCGTTGGGCCAAATAGAAGAATGTAGATCATCAGGGCGATAGCCAAAATTACGTTGTAACGGCTAAGCATCTGCATCCCACGATTCAAACCACTCAGAGCGGACAAAGTATAAAGTGCGATGGCAAACAGAATAATGATCAGCTGAGTGGTAAAGCCATCGGGAATATCAAACAATGCGTTTAACGCGTAGCTAACCTGTAGACCTAGAAAGCCGATTGGACCTATCGTCCCTGCAGCAACCGCGATGATGCAGCACGCATCAATGATCGCACCCGTATGACCTTTTAATGAACGTTCACCAAGAACCGGATAGAGAAGAATACGAGGTTTCAGCGGCAGACCTTTATCGTAATGAAGATGCATCACTACAATGGCGGTAAGGCTGCCAACAATGGCCCATGCAAGGAATCCCCAGTGCATAAAGGATTGCGACAGTGAGTTAACGGCTAACTGTTGAGGGTTATCTTGTGGGCCGTAGAGTGGTGGTGGGCTAACGTAATGGGCAATTGGCTCTGCCGCAGCCCAGAACACACCACCACCAGCGAGTAAGGTACAGAAAATGATCGCAGTCCAGCGGAAAGTATCCATTTCGGGTTTGGTTGTGCCACCGAGTATCACCTTACCTGTTCGCCCTGCAGCGAGCCCAAGGCCAATAAGAAAGGTGAGAAGCAGTAGCAACTGCCAATAGGGACCAAACACTTTCACTGACCAGCCAAATCCTGCATTGACCAGATTAGACAGCAGTTCGCCATCATAGAGCGCTAAAGCAACAAACAGAGCGATGAACCCACCGCTATACCAGAAAGCGGGATTGCTCAGCCCAAGCTTGTCAGGCGAATTTTCATTGGCAGAGGTATTGTGCTTAGCCTGTGATTTGTCAGATGCCATGTTCATTGCGGCAGCTTTCATGCTATTGGTTAAATCAGACATATGCTGACTCCAGAAGTTTTTCGGTAGTGGCCATCAGGCCAGCTACACGAGTGTATTCAACGACCCACCTTGTTTTAGTTGTAGTGGTGGGCTGCTCCATGTTTGGGTTAAGGTTTATGAAATAGGCTCAAGTCCTTCTTTCAAGAAGTTAAACCAGTTATCACCCAGTATTTGTCCCGCCTCGGACTCACTGAATCCATGGCGAATTAATCCGTTGTAGATGTTCTCCATCCCTTTGCTTCCGCTAAACCACGGCAGCGCATCCGGCCAGCCCGAATTGCTTGCAGAGCCTTCGCCATAATCCATCGCCTTAGACCAGCGCCCATTGCGCATCCACTCCAACACTTGTTGTGGTTGGTTGAGGCATAGATCGCTGCCAATACCAAGGTGTTCAACACCGAATAGCTCGGCCGTTTTCGCCACCATCTGGCAGAAGTCTTCTAGTGAACATTGGCTGCCGTTTGGCAAGTGAAATGGGTAGAGGCTGAAGCCAATCAAGCCACCACGCTCGGTCAGCGCTTTAATCACTGTGTTGGATTTGTTACGAAGCGCATCGTGAGCAAAGCTCGGGTTCGCATGGCTAATGCAAATCGGGCGGGAAGAAAGGTCAATCGCTTCCAGCGTCGAACGTTCCGCGCTGTGGGACATATCAATGATCATCCCCACTAGGTTCATTTCCGCGATGGCTTGCTTACCAAAGCGAGTAATGCCCGTATCGTTCGCCTCGTAGCATCCGGTCGCAAGCAAACTTTGGTTGTTATAGGTCAGCTGCATAATCAGCAAACCTTGGCGGCGCATCACCTCAATAAGGCCAATTTCATCGTCAATTGGCGAGCAGTTTTGCGCACCAAAGAAGATACCGACCTTGCCTTGTCGCTTAGCGGTTTCCACATCGGCCATTGAGTAGATGGGCATGATGAGATCGGAGTTTTGTTCAAAACGTAAATTCCACTCAGCAAATCGGCTCAGGGTTTCACGTGCATTTTCGTGATAAACAATGGTCGCATGTACTGCGGTGATTCCACTGGCCTTGAGAGTTTGGAAATACTCTCTGTCCCAGTTGCAGTACTGAAGTCCATCAATGATGATTCGTTGTTGGTACATAACCATTCCTCAATAATTCTTAGAACCGCTCTATGTCGGGCAGCGCAGCGGCTGCCCAATGCAGACTTAGTACGGACGTTGATAGGCCGTTTTCACTACGGTGTAGAACTCTTTGGCATACTGACCCTGCTCGCGAGGACCAAAGCTAGACTCTTTACGGCCACCAAATGGAACGTGGTAGTCTGTCCCTGCGGTTGGTAGGTTGACCATCACACAGCCGGTTTGCGCTTGTTGTTTGAAGATGGCACTCGTGCGCAGGCTTTGCGTCACAATCCCGCCAGTCAGACCAAAGCGAGTATCGTTGGTGACGGCAATCGCTTCATCCAAGTCAGCAACTCGAATCACGCTCGCCATTGGCGCAAACACTTCTTCCTGATTCACTTCCCAGCTGTTTTGCGTGTTGAGGAATAACGTTGGCGACATGTAGTAGCCATCGTGTTTGAGGTTCAAACGCTCGCCACCAAACGCTAGTTCAGCACCACTTTGACGCGCTTTTTCAATCCACTCGAAGTTTGCCTCTAGCTGATTGCCATCGACGACAGGGCCCATAAAGATGCCTTCTTCCAACGCATGGCCTACCTTAAGTTCGCTCATGCGTTTGATCAGCGCTTCTACGTAAGCGTCATGGATCCCGTCCATCACCACTAAACGTGAAGAGGCTGTACACTTCTGACCCGCGCCGGAGAATGAACCCGCGATGGTTGCTTCAACTGCAATTTGAATGTCTGCATCATCGGCAACAACTAGGGCGTTTTTGCTGCCCATTTCAAGCTGGCAGCGAACAAAGTTTGGTGCTGTTGCCGCCGCCACTTTGCGCCCTGTATCGACGGAGCCAGTAAAGCTCACACCATTCACGTCTGTTGAATTAATCAGTGTGTTACCAACTTGAGAACCGCTACCCAATACCAAGTTAAATGTGCCTGCTGGCAACCCTTGGCGATGAATAATTTCAGTCAGTGCAACGGCACTGGCTGGCGTCAAGTTGGCAGGTTTCCAAACAACGCTGTTACCAAATGCCAGCGCTGGCGCTATCTTCCAAGCAGCGGTTGCAGTCGGGAAGTTCCAAGGAGAAATAATGGCGATAACGCCTACGGCTTCGCGAGTCACTTCAACAGAAACCCCTGGACGGACGGAGGCAGCGTTATCGCCAATCTGACGCAACACTTCAGCAGCGAAATATTGGAAGAACTGGCCTGCACGGTAGATTTCACCGCGACCTTCAGCAAACGGCTTACCTTCTTCACTCGATAGTAACTTTCCTAGCTCATCGCAACGGGCAATCAGTTCATCACCAATCGCTTGCAGTACTGCCTGCTTGCGCTCGATGGGTGTTTTTTCCCACTCAGGTTGAGCCTGCTTAGCCGCCTGAATAGCTTGTTGAACCTGAGCTTCACTCGCCTGAGCAAAATCACCCAGATTCTCGCTGATGTCGGATGGGTTAATGTTGGCAACGGTATTGATGCCTGACTGCCATTCGCCGCCAATATAAAGCGATTTTTCGGCTTGAACGTTGTTTAATGATGTCATGATTGCTTCCTTTGTTCTTGCTGACGGCTTTACTCGCCATCAGGCTGTTATTCGTAATAAGGGGTTACTGGTCTTGGCTCGCTGAAGCGTAAACGACAAACTCCACCAACATCTCTTCTCTTGCCAGGCCAGCAACGACCATGGCAGCGCGATTTGGGTACGGCGCGTTGAAGTACTCGGCGTAAACTTGATTAACCGTTTTGAGATATTCGCGGTCAGTCACGTAAATCAGCACTTGTAGAACAGAGTCCAGTGACTCGCCTGCGCATTCTAGGGTGTGCACCAAGTTGTTAAATGTCTGACGGGTTTGCGCTTCGATACCCCCTTCCACGACAGTACCAGTGGCATCAATCGGGATTTGCGCGGTATAGAGAGTGCCATTATTAACAATCGCCCATTCCAGAGGAGCCTTAGAGGCGAACAGTGATGTTTTGACTGGGTGTTTTTGAGTTTGAGTATTCACGTGCCTTCAACCTTTTGTAACAAAATTGTTTCGCAATAGTTAAATCTTGCACTTTGACAGACGATAAATCGAACGGTAAATTTCTTACATTCGATAAAAAAAACTTATCACCTTACTGAGACTATGGTGAATAAAGGGATGGTAAGGAGTCCGAGTTGAGCATTAAATTTCAACAATTAAAGCATTTTGTGATGGTGGTCGAAGAAGGCGGTTTTCGCGCAGCATCACATCGCGCCAACCGTTCTCAGGCCGCATTATCCACATCAATAAAAGAGCTGGAAAAGATATTGGGACAAGCATTATTCGAAGCGGGTAACAAAGCCAAGTTAACCCCATTTGGTGAAATCTGCTTGCCGAAGATCGTTCAGTTTCTCAATATCTACACAGCGCTAGACAATGATTTGCGAGCTGCTGCAGCCGGCCAGCAAGGAAGGGTAAAAATTGCCAGTGTGCCCTCTGTCGCCGCTAAACTCATTCCGAGCGTTTTAGGGGCATTCTGCGAGCAACACCCAAACGTAGAAGTCAGTTTGATCGATGACAATGCCGCAGGGGTCGAAGCGAGATTACTCTCTGGCGAGGTTGATTTAGCACTGGGAAACCCGTCTCATCTCGATGATGACAACATGACGTTCACGCCTTTATTATCGGATCCGATTGGTGTGGTGTGTTTGAGTGATAATCCGATTGCGACTAGCCGAGAAGGCATTGAGTGGCAAACATTGCTCAAGCAGCCATTTATTCGTAACGGGACCTGCACTTTGCTTGATCCGACGCCTGCCCGAGCTCTAAGTCAGCAAGCCCTCTACTCGGTAGAGAACATTACCTCGCTGTTTTCCGTATTAGAACTGGGCATCGGTGTCACAACCCTGCCGAAATTGGCCTTCCCTACCAATGAAACCAAATTGGTATGGATACCACTTATCGACCCGCCATTGGAAAGACAAATCGGTATCTTCACGCTCAGCGACCGCACTATTTCTCCGCAGGCACAAGCGTTTCACGATTTATGTGTGGAGTACTTAAACTATCAGGATGATGAGAGTCGGGGGTGATTGTTTGATCTAAAAACAAACCCCGCCAAAATCAGCGGGGCCAGAACTAAAACCATTTTGGCTGGTTGAGTGTCAGCCAGTGGGATATACGCCGTGCTACTTCGTCTGGCCGCTCCATGCTGGAGAGATGGCCGCAGTTTGGTAATACGTGCAGTGTCACATCTGGGATGTGCTTGAAAAGCTTCTAGGCCGACATTGAGCGCCATTTGCTCGATTCTCGCCGTCAGAATCAACCCCGACATCAACACCTCAGGCGCTATCCATTGAGGCAGTAGTTTTGTCATGTTGCACTTCTTACAGCAAGGCTTTTTCCTTTTATGACTACGTACCTATTTATGTTAGGCTTGCTGTGAATTTCTTACCAAATGAATGATGGTCCATGAACTCAACTAAGCAGACGGTGACTTCGAAAGATGTCGCAAAACTCGCCGGCGTTTCTCAATCGACCGTTTCTCGCGTATTTATCCCTGGCAGTTCAGTGTCAGAGAAAACAAAGCAGAAAGTCTACGAAGCGGCGAAAGCGCTCAATTACCGCCCTAACGCGTTTGCACGTAGTCTTACAACCAACGAATCAAAGCTGATTGGCTTGGTTTTTCCTGATGCTGATTATCCAATTCATATGAAAACCCTGCAGCTCATTTCGTCAGAACTGCAAAAACTGGGTTACTCAGCAGTTTTGATTCCGTGGCAAGTTGACGACAAAGAAAATCATTCTATCCCGAATATTTTCCAGTACCGAGTAGACGGCGTGATTGCGGCTTCTGCCACATTCAACAAAAGCCTCTATGAAGAGTGTGAAGAGTTTAATATTCCCATCGTTCAGTACGCGCGCGTGGTGGAAGAAACCAAAAGCAGTTACGTGATCAGCGACAACTACGAAGCAGGACAGCAAGCCGCTCAGTTGTTATTGGATTGTGGTGTGAAACATCCAGTTTATCTGACGGGAGAAGTGCCTACCTTTACCAATGATGAACGGCACAAAGGCTTCAGTAGTGAGTTTGAAGATTTAACCGGTACACTCCCTCAGGTTGTTGAAGCAAACTATGACTATACTGCTGCGCTTGACGATATTCGTCAGTTGCTAAAAAAGAATGATCGCCCCGATGCGGTGTTCTGTGCAACGGATAATCTCGCGATGGCATTAATGGACGTTGCTCGCTACGAATTCAACTTACGTATTCCACAAGACTTGCAGGTAATCGGTTTCGATAACATCCCCCAGACTGAATGGCTGAGTTATCAGTTAACGACGTTCAGGCAAGACTTCAAACGTCTGGCAAGAGAAAGTGTCAAAATTGTGGTAGACCAAATCGACGAGCAAAACACCAGTATGGTTAAAATGATGGTGCCGGTGAAACTGCTCGAGCGAAACACCACCAGCCGTTAAACTAAAAGCGGGTAACTTTACTCCAACCAACTCACTTTCAGGGCATGTATGGACGCATTACTTCAGCAATTGAGTTTCTCACTGTCGATTACCGGCCCTATTTGTTTGATGCTGTTGTTAGGTGTGTTTTTCAAACGCATCGGCCTGATTAACGACAATTTCATAGAAGTCGCCTCGAAATTAGTCTTTCAGGTGACCCTACCAACGATGTTGTTCCTCAGTATTGTCGTATCTGAACATAACTTCACTGCTGCCAGTCGCTTCCTTGGATTTGCCGCGTTTGCGAGCATTACCTTTTTTGTCTTTACCACGGTCTCTGTCGCACTGTTATTCAAGTCTTCTCCCGACAAAGGCGTCATCACCCAAGGTGGCTATCGCGCCAACACGGGCATCATTGGCATTGCTTACGTGGCGAATGCGTTTGGAGAACAAGGGATCGCGCTCGCTGCACTGTATGTCGCCATCACCACTTTCATTTACAACGTTCAGGCGGTTATCTGCTTAGCACCCAAAGGGGGAACTTCCCCCGCCAAAGCCGCTAAAGTGATGCTGAGAACGTTAACCAAGAATCCACTGATCATCGCCATTGTCTCTGGCATTGTATTCTATCTGCTTTCTATACCTGTCCCAACGGTCGCTGTTGATGCGGGTAATTACCTGGCGAAAATGACCCTACCACTGGCTTTGTTGTGCACCGGCGGCTCACTGGATTTGAGTAAGATGAGAAAAGAAAAAGGGCCAGCGTGGTTTGCCAGTAGCTACAAGCTGGTACTGGCTCCTTTGCTGATCACCAGCGCTGCCTATTGGTATGGCTTTAGAGGGCTAGAGCTTGCGATCCTGTTTTTCATGAACGCCTCACCCGTTGCAGCAGCAAGCTATGTAATGACCCGCTCAATGGGCGGAAACTCAATACTGGCTGCTAACATTGTTGCCATGACGACGGTTATCTCAACTCTCACCTGTACCGCAGGACTAGTCCTACTTGTTAACATCGGGCTGATTTAAGTCAGCGTCATCAGTTAGAGAAAAATGTAGTTCAACACGGCGACCTGAATTGGTTGCGCTATTGTCGTAATACCAGCCGTACTGACTGATTAGGCGCTCGGTTAGCTCAAGACCTAGCCCAAAACCCAACTCCTCTTCCCCATCACCTTGGGATACGTTGTGATTGGTGATAACCAGTCGACTTCCAGACTGCTCGATAATCACTTCCCCCTGATAAGTATGCTGAAACGCATTACGAACCAAATTAGTTATGATGATTCGACACAGCCCGTGCGGTAATGATTGCTGCGTGGCATCTACTGTGATACTCACTTTGACCGCTTTTCCTTGCAGTAAATATTCGAGTTCATGATCGATCTGAGTAATGAGGTCACCAATCACGAGATCACTGAATGGCAGTGTCTTGTCTTCTTGTCGGTTGAGCCACAATAGCGTTTCAGTCAAATCTGTCATTGTGTACCCTGCCCGCTCAATGCGTTCCAACACTTCAAGCTGCTTGTCCTCATCCAACTTCTTGAGGATCATCTTTTTCAGTAGCTCTGAATTGGTACGGGTGACAGCAATCGGCGTTCTTAATTCATGACTAGCATAACCCAAAAAGCGCTGCTCTCGTTCAAGGCCTTCCTGTACAGAGCTGAGACTAGATTTAATAATTTCTGCTAGTGTGTTGAGCTCACTGTAGTCAAACCCCGGAATTGGCTGGCTGAGCTTTTCTTTGTCCAGAGATTTTGCCCAATCTTTGAGTTCTTCAACAGGAGTCGAGACACTACGAATAAAAGCAATGAGTATCAAAGAAAACGCGAAGATTGCAGCAATAGCAACAAACACGATGTAGATAAACTGGGGCATTTCACCCGGAGAAAATTCATTATCGAGAAACAACACCGACGCGTACCTGACGTCTCCTTTGTGCTCCATTTTCATTGCGAAATAGCCCGCTTTAGGCGATTCAATAAGAGGGACTCCGACAACTTTTTTAAGTACTTCATTGAGAACCAGTTCGTTTGGATTCAGGTTGTCTTGAATTGGCTGAGGTAAGTCTTGCCATCGTCTTGCCACTGTCAGGTCATTGATTTTCACTGGAGTGTTATCCGTCAATTCAACTTGGTACGCCTGCGTTCGCATGAACCCTGTCATAGCCATATCCAAACCTGAAAAGAAGTAACTTACCGCAACACCAGACATCGCTATAATCGTCAACGACCCTGTCAGTAGCATGGCAAACAAAAAATAAAGCCTCAGGCTACGTCTTATTTTCATTGAGAAGTCTCTTGTTTCAATGCAAAGCCACGTCCTGTGATCGTATGAATCAATTTGGTTTCAAAACGGCTATCGACGGCTTTTCTAAGATTAAACATATGCACCTTTAGGCTATTACTGTCTGGTTGCTCATCTCCCCACACACTCTGCATCAATTTTTCACGAGAGACAGTATTTGGACTCGCCCTAACCAACGTTTCAAGTAGCTTGAATCCGATTGGAGAGAGCTTTAATGACTCACTAGATCGGGTGGCGGTCTGAGTCTGCAAGTCAACTTCGAGATCGGAAACAGAAAGCTTAGTGACCTGCCCGCTGCGCCGACGAGACAAAACCTGCGCTCGAATAATCAGCTCTTCCATAGCAAAAGGCTTCACCAAATAGTCATCCGCTCCTTTCGAAAAGCCTGTTAACTTGTCATCAAGGGTATCTTTTGCCGTCAACATCAGAACAGGCACGTCAATCCCTTGCTCTCTGAGCCTTGCACACACTTCCAGGCCATTCATTTTTGGCAAGTTCAAATCTAGAATCACCGTGTCGTACTGGCCTTGTTGAATCAGGTTTAATCCGGACAAGCCATTTGCAGCGTGGTCACACTGAATATCTTCCAGAGCGAGGTAGTCAACAATCGCCTTAGCTAAATCCAGATCATCTTCGACCAGTAACAGCTGCAAGTTTTCCATGACTACCTCTTACTCTATGAAACTACTATTAATTTAGACGTTAAACGCTTTGAGCGAGCTTTTTCTCACCCAACACCGCTGCCTTCACTTTGTTCAGACCATTGTGAATATCACATTGGATCAGTAGAAGTGATGGGGTCAGCACCAATGTAATCATTGTTGCGAACAAAATACCGTAGCCTAATGCAGCGGCGGCTGGAATTAGGAACTGTGCTTGCATCGAGGTTTCGCTCAGCAATGGTGCCAAACCAGCAAAGGTCGTGACTGATGTCAGCAACACTGCCCTGATTCTGCTACTGCATGATTCAACAATCGCTTCACTCACCGGAACGTTGTGCTTTCGCGTCAGTTCATTGAAGCGTGATACCAGCAATAAGCTGTCATTGACCACGACACCACTCAAGGCAAGGATACCATTTAGCGACAGGATACTGATCGTCAGATCATTCAGCCAGTGACCTAAGATTGCTCCGACTATACCAAACGGAATCGCTACCATAATGATGAGCGGTTGAACGTAAGACTTTAATGGTATCGCCAGCAATGCAAAGATCACTACCAAAGCCATAATGAAGGTCGATTGCATTGAGTCTGTCGACTCTTGTTGCTGCTCCGCTTCGCCAGTAAAGTCAATTTTTAGCATCGGGTATTCCGATTTAAGCTGTGGAACCAGTGTTTTCTCCAACTGGGCCACCAGCTCATTCGAGGACACGACATCTTTATCCACTACCGCGGTTAAATAAACAGCACGTAAGTTGTCAATACGCGTAATTTCCGCTTGCTGATAGTCCGAATAGACATTCGCGACCGATAGCATTGGCACCACTGTACCATCAGGAGTGCGGACACTCGATTGTTGAATATCAGCCAGCGTTTGGCGATCACCTTCTGGATAGCGAACTCGAACTTTGACTTCATCTTTCCCACGCTGGAAGCGCTGAACAATGTCACCCCCGAAGGATTGTAATACCTGCTTCGCGAGGCTCGAAGTATCCATCCCTAGCGCACGCCCCTGCTCGGTCAGCTCAAAACGGTACTGCGGCTCACCAAGATCTAAGTTGTCATCAATACCGCTCACACCCGGTGTCTGTTCCAAAGCCTGTTTAAATGTATTACCAGCCTGAGTTAGAATCGTGTCATCGCTGGCTTTGAGCTCCACTTTAAAGTTATCGACCATTTCCATTGACGAGAGAACCTTAAGCTTCTTCATCCCTTCCATCTGCCCGGACATCTGCAACCACAAGTCAGCAAACTCACCTGAGCTGTATGTCGCATCCGTAGCAAGTTCTACTTGGACGGTTCCAGTGCGGTCTTCATCGGCAATCACCTGAAGGCTAGTAATGTAAGATGTATTCTGATCGTTGCTCTCGCTACTCGCTCTCAACTGCTGATCTGCTTTAAGCGCATTGGCTTCCAGTTCAAGAAGATTTGTTTGAGTCTGACCAAAGCTGGAATCGTTATACATACTTATTTCTGCACTAACGGTATCGCCTGCAATATCAGGGAAGAAAGCGATTCTCACCGCTCCGGTCAGTGGCATACCAATCACGAGAATGAACAGAGCGATAAAGGCCATGACCACAGCATAACGGAACTTTAACGCCTGCTTAATCACCTGTTTGTACACTTTATGATTGAACCACTCCAACCCGCTGTCCGCGCCTTGTTGAATGCGGTTCCAGATGCCTTTCTTATCACTTCGATGCGTATTGATATGGGCAAGATGCGACGGAAGAATGAACTTGGATTCAACCAATGATAGTAGCAAACAGATGGTAACCACAGTGGCAAACTGAGCATAAATCTGCCCCATTTTTCCATCAACCGCCGCAATTGAAAGAAACGCCACGACGGTTGTCAGTACGCCAAACACAGTCGGCGCCGCCACCTTTAATGTTCCGACAATCGTGCTATTGAGCGAGTCACCCTCTTTACGTCGTGTCGAATAAATACTTTCCCCGACGACCACGGCGTCATCAACGACGATTCCCAGTGCCATGATAAAACCAAACGTGGTCATCTCATTGATGGTTAAGCCAACGAAGGAGTCGGTCATAAAGAACAATGTGCCGAAGAATACGAACGGTAAGCTCGCCGCAACCCAAAATGCGACACGAATGTTCAAAAACAGCGCCAGTACGATAAACACCAGAACAATACCTGTGAGGGCATTTTTGGCCAGAAGAGACAATCGCTCTTTGATCAGCGTACTTTTGTCATACCAAGTCTCAACACTGACGTTGTCAGGCAACAGGTTACTGCTACGCCACTGTTCTACCACTTGTTTGGCTTGTTCTACGATTTGCACAACGTCGCTGTACTCATCCATGACAATCTGAATGCCCATCGCGTTGCTTTGGTTGTATCGTGACAGGCTGAAAGTGTCTTCCTCAAAAGTATCCGTGACACGGGCAATATCGCCTAGCGTAATTTGGCTACCGTCGGAATGGGTAAGAACAGGGATCGCTTTAAAGTCTTCAATCTCGTAAGCCTGCTCAGAGACCTTAAGACGTACAGTTTTCTCATCATTGCGCAAACTGGTTGAAATACTAGTGGATGACTCCGCATTGATCGCATCCGATACATCGGTGAGCGTTAAACCATAGGCTTGCAATCGACTTTCATTGACCTCGACCGAAATCATAGGATCAATTTCTGCTTTGATCTCCAGATCACGAATCGCACTTTCGGCAAGCAAATCGGCTTTAAGCTGCTCCGCTAAATCCTGCAATGTAGCGCGGTCCGCGTCGCCATAAAGTTGAACCCACAAAGCATGATCCTGCATCCGAGCCTTATCAATCACAGGATTGTCGGCTTCCGCTGGTAGATTGTTGATGGCGTCCACTTTGGTCTTCACGTCAGTCAGCAAAGTACCTAGACTGTAGTTGGTCTCTTTTTCGATGGAAACGTGACTACCCGATGCGCTGGAAGTTGACGTAATGCGTTTTATGCCGGCGACCGTTTCCAGAGCTTCTTCAATCTTTATCGATATCCCCTCTTCTGCCTGAATAGGATCGCCACTGTCATAATTGACAGACACAGTCACGATGTCCGGTTCTAGACTTGGGAAGGCTTCCTTGCGTAATGAATTGACCGAAAATAAGCCGACGATAATCACCCCTAACATGAGCAGGTTAGCGGCAACCGGATTTTGCGCGAACCAAGCGATCATGCCCTTTGGCGTTTTGGTTTGGTGCTCCATATTACCCCTCCTCCGTTGGTGTAACTTTCATACCTGGTTTGAAATTACTCAGCGGCCTGACAACCACTTGAGCCCTTTCTTCAGCCAAACTCGGAGTGACGTACACTTTGCCATCACGACCAAACAGTTTGCTGGCGTTCGATTTGTGCAGCAAACCTTGCTCATCTACCGTCCAGATTTCGCCCTGCTGAGATATCGCTGACGCCGGCACTTCCCAAAGGCCATTAACTTCAGCTCCGCTCAGTGTCGCTTTCACAAAGGTCCCCGGATAGAGAGGCGAGTCGGCTTCGAGAGGTTTATCTACAACCACAACCAGTGAGCGCTGGCGCGTGTCCTGAGTCACATGTTGGAACTTTCTCTCAACCTGACCAAGCCATTGGTGAGCACCGCTACTGTCAGTCAATGTCACCTGCCAGTCCCCCATATCGTTGGAGGTTGGCAGATTTGCCCATTGCTGCTCTGACAGTGGCACTTCCACTTCAACACGTTCAATACTGTATAAAGTGGCGACTGCGCCGCCCGCACTCAAATAGCTCCCCGGCTGAACCTCTCTGCTCACGACTAGCGCCGTAAAAGGCGCACGTATTACCGTGTCTTTTAGGTCTTTTTCTGCTTTGTTTAACGCCTGCTTTGCATTGGCTAATTTTGCTTCAGCGCTGGCGAGTTGAGGCTCTCTAAGGACCAGTGGTGAGTTCGGCTCGCCACTCAGACCTGAACGTTGCCATTCCGATTTAGCCTGCTCTCCTTCTCGCTGCTCTTCCAACAACTCAAGCTCAGCTGTTGCAACATCAGATTTGGCCTGAGCCAACGCCTGCTGATATGGCGTATCATCCAGCTTTGCCAGTATCGTACCTTTAGTGACTACTTTTCCTGTCTCAAAGTCATCAGACAAGGTGCTCACTCGCCCACTGACTTCACTGGCATAGTTAAGTTGATAACGAGACCGAGTTTCTCCATAACCCACAACCTGAGCCTGATAGCTTGCACTGGTTGTCATCTGCACTGCAACTTGCTGGAGGTTTAAGCTTTCTTTCACCAATGGCTGCTGCAAAGTTTCCGTTGCTTGTTGCTCAGACTGGCTATTCTCGCTCGCCTGAGCCATGTGACTACCGTTATAGCCAATGGCGGCAAAGATGCTTCCGGCAGCTGCAAGAGTCACCGCTAGAGTGATGGCATTTTTTTTCATGATGATACTCCCAAGCCCAGAGCTAGGCCTAAATCGATTCGGTTTAATAAACGTTGATAAGTGGCATTAACCAGTTGTGCTTCGGTGTCGTAGGTCTGCTGCTGAACGGTCAGTAAATCAAAGATGTCGACCAGACCTTTTCGATATTTCTCTTCGTAACTGACAAAGCTACGCTTCGAACTTGTGAAGGCTTGATTAAGATGCAGTTGCTGCTTTTCAAGTGAATACTCCTGCCCGACAGCGTTTTCCACTTCATTGATCGCTGTGAGCAAGGCTTCCTGATAAGCCCAATAGCTTTGCTCTGTGGTGAGTTGAGCAATTTCAGCCTGAGATTTAAGCTTTCCGCCCTGAAAAAGTGGCGCTGATAGCTGTCCGAGTAGGCTCCACAATGGATCCGTTAGCAAGGCCTCGCTGGGTGACTGCGCAATATCCGTTAAACTTGCCGTCAAGCTGAACGATGGCAACATGGCTTTGTAAGCTGCGTTGGTACGAAGGGCTTCAGCTTCGATATTGTAGAAAGCTTGCTGTAGATCTGGTCGGCCTGCCATATTCTGCTGGGCAAGAGAATCGAGAGGGTTGACGACTTGTGGAAACATCATCGCTACCTCTGGCTGCTGCAACTCGGATTGCCATTGCCCGGTTAACAGTTGGAGGCTACGTCTGCTCTGTTCTAGATTTTCTTCATACTCAGCGACAGTTGAGCGCGTCGACGCTGTGCTTGTCTTCGCGTTATCTAAGTCTTCCAGACTGCCTAGTCCCACTTGATAGCGCTCTAATACCAACACCTCATTGTTTTCCAACACATCCAGCCTTCTCAGCTCAATATCAAGTAATTGCTGATTGACGCTGATTTCTAACCAATTACGCATGATATTGGCCGCCAGCAAATCTTTTGCTGATTGCAAGCTTGCCTGAGAGGCCGCAACATCTTTTCGTGCTGCCTCACTGCTATCTGCCAGTTTTTGCCACAGATCCAGCTCCCAGCTCACGGTCAGCTCACCAGTGTAGCTGTCGTCGGTATCTTCTTTGGATTGACCTGTAAAGCTGGCATTCGCCGTAGGTAGCTGGTCTGCCACCGTGACTCCTTGCTGAGCATAAGCAATTTTCAGCGCGATCACGCTTTGCTGCAAACTAGGGCTATGAGCAAACGCGGCTTGTAAGTATTGCTCAAGCTCAGGGACAGAGATCAGATCCGTCAGTTGAGTCGGTTGGCTGATGTCGTCAGCCTCAAGTGAAAGTTGTCGCTCCGCTACCACCTGCGCCAGCAGTTGCTCAACAGACTGAGCACTATTCTGCTCAGCCTGTGTGGCAAAGTCGGCATCGGTCCCCGTCGCACAGCCCATAACGCCTGCCAGCGTCAGAGCAAGAATGGAATATCGCAATGTCATCGTTATCTTCTCCCGCAATTGTGCGAGAAAAGTAACAAACAGAGGGGTTAAGGCAGGGTTAAGACATTTCTAATACCCCTAAAGTAGTATTCTATACTTCTTTTTGCTTTGACATTGCTTCAAAAATGATGTGCAACTAGATTTATAAAAAGAATGAACTCACGGAAGGTACTAAGTGCCTGTTAGAGTGGACATAAAATGGAAAAGAAAACGTTATTGTGGATAGGGCTCTTTATCACGGCTGCCTCTATTGGCCTTCTACTCTATGAAGGCTTCAGCTCATCACATTCAAAACACAATGACGCAGAGCATGATCACGCCTCAGAACCCGAACACCATGACTCACACCAGCACGACCATAAACACAGTGAAACAGAACAAGACAAACGCTACGGCTTGATCTACCCCATTCCAGAACACCCAGAGTTTGACCGTACTCAAGCCAAGATCGGTTGGGTGCTTTTTCGTGACCCTAACCTTTCATCTAACAAAAAGGTCAGTTGCGAGAGCTGCCATAATCTACGCACTAACGGCGCTGAAACGACGGCGGTTTCTACTGGAGTAGAAGGCCTTGGAACCCGTAACTCCCCTACGGTATTTAATGCGAGCCTGAATTACCGTTTTTTCTGGGACGGTCGGGTAAACAGCCTCCATGAGCAGCTTGATGGCCCCATTCATGACCCGGTTGAGATGGACTCAAATTGGTCAAAAATTACCGAATACGTCAGCCAGTCTCCTATCTACCAACAATATTTTCTGCAGGCAGAGCTTCCTATTACAGAACACAACATTAAGACAGCTCTGGTTGAGTTTATGAATGCCCTCAGCACACCAAACTCCCCGTTTGATCAATATTTAGCAGGCAATGAAAACGCACTCAGCCCTGAAGCGAAACTCGGATGGCAAACCTTTCAGAAAGAAGGGTGTGTTCGTTGTCATCAGGGCAGCAACATCGGCGGCGGTATGGTCATGCGATTTGGCTACTTTGGCCAGTCGACTACTGGAGAAAATCGCAGCTCTGATAAAGGACGGTTCAACACTACTCAGGATGAGAACGATCTTTACCTCTTTCGTGTCGCCAGCCTAAGAAACGTCGCCCTGACGCCACCCTACTTCCACGATGGAAAGACACAGCACCTCTCAGAAGCAATTAAAATCATGGGTGAAAGCCAGTTAGGAAAAACGTTTGACGACGAAACCATCGCCTATCTCGAAGCTTTCCTGAATTCGTTAAGTGGAGATAGACCAGCCATCTTGCAGGAGTTTGAAAATGAATAAAATCAGGCTCGCCTTTGCAGCATTTATTCTCATTTTTATCGCCATGTGTTCATACGTCTATATGGCCTATGGCGAATTGAACAAATTGGCCAAATACGATGAGCAAGTACGAAGCATGGGACATGAAGTGATTGAACTGCGTGATGAAGTAATTGGTGCTTCCATCCGCGGTATTTCTGACCCTTATCAAATGGCCAATCAACTTGTGGAACTCGAAAGAGAACTGACGGAATTTCAGAAACGACATCAACAAGCAGACTTGCATTCAACGCTTTTTCAGAGCTTGCCAACCCAAACGCTACTCAATGATTTCCATTCATCTGCCATGAGTTTGGCGGGCACACTCGATCAAACCATCGGCTTAATCGTTGCTCGTGAATTTGTTTTACACTCCCTAAAGAACAAATTGATGGATGGAGGCGGCTTTAGATCCGACAACCAATCACTTGAGCAAATTATTTCCCATATGCTGGATGAAAACGCAATCGGTGCCGATGAAGAAGTCACGCGATTTGCTCAAACTTTTGTTCAGGTCAATGCACAACGAGAGCGGCTGTTATCCACCTTGCTGTCACACGACAGTGTTGTGTTCCTTGAACAAGCGGAGTTCGACCTCACTGCGACATCAGCTCGACTTAGAGACACTATCTCCCAAGTCTTGATTGGTGCTGCCATACTGTTTGTTGCTTTGGCAACGTTTGGCTTTATTGCCCGCATCGCCGAACTCAACCGTAACAATAATGCGTATCAGCTCGCCACTGAAAACGCCGAAAAAGCCAATGAAGCGAAGTCTATTTTTCTCGCCACCATGAGCCACGAACTGCGAACACCCATGAACGGTGTATTAGGTATCGCACAAATCATCAAAGATGAATCTCAAGAGCTGGAAACCAAGAAACAGGCTCAAATCCTTATCGATTCAGGTCAACACCTGATGACGATACTCAATGACATACTTGATTTCTCCAAGGTCGAGCAAGGAAAACTGGAGCTTGAGATTCATCCTTTCTCCATAGGCGAATTAGTACTCAGTCTGGAAAAAACACTAGGCCCCCAAGCCGTCAACAAAGGCCTACAACTAGTCACCCGCAACAAAGTGCCCGCCAATATCGAGCTGCATGGCGACCCTGCACGAACTCGGCAGATTCTGTTTAACCTAGTCGGCAACGCGATCAAATTTACCCAAACGGGTAAGATTGAAATCGAATTCGCACTCGACACGTCGACGCCGCCCAATGTCTGTATTAGCGTCACCGATAGCGGCATAGGAATAGAACGCGAGAAGCTTGACACTATTTTTACTCCATTTGAGCAAGCAGAGCTCTCCACAACGCGTAAATTTGGCGGTACCGGACTCGGTTTATCTATTGTTAAGCGGTTGGTCGAAATGATGGGCGGCAAAGTGTCCGTTTTCAGCCAGCCAAATGTGGGAACACAATTCACCCTCACTATCCCATTTGAACTCAAAGAGTTGGAAATAAGCGAAGCTCAAGTGCAACCCTCAGATGAGCTTTCCTTACTTGATAACTTCACCGTTCTGCTGGTCGAAGACAACCGAGTGAATGCTATGGTAGCGAGGAAGTTCTGCGAGTCTATGGGACTATTGGTTGATCATGCCAATGACGGGCTTGAGGCAATCAGCCGTCTTAAGCATTCCAATTATGATCTGATCATTATGGATAACCACATGCCAAACATGAATGGTCTGGATGCGATTGAACATATACGTACCAAACTCAACCTAAATACTGTCATTTTTGCTTGTACTGCCGACGTATTCAAAGAAGCACACGATGAATTCATCGCCCGAGGCGCCGATTTTGTCCTGACTAAACCTCTACAGAAGAGCAGTCTACAGAACGCATTAAGTCAGTTTTCACGTCAGTTTTCCACCCACCGGGAAGTGGCTGAAGCCGTGAAACAGTTACCTCAAAACGCAAACAACATATCGACTCTCATCCGCTTCCCCGTTGATAAGTTGCCGCTTACAGAAGAGGAAGTCTCACAGAGCCCGCTAATCAATCAGCTTGAACTTCAGGATAGAGAAAAAGTTGAATTGCTCGAATCATTAATATTTGAGTTGGATACTAAAACCGACTCTCTGATCGAACTACATTCCAATACAACGCCAACCGAACTTCACGCTATTCTGCACGCCATCAAAGGTATCGCTCTCGAGTTCTCTATGGGAGAAGTTCTACTGTTGACGAAAAAGACAGAAGACATTGCAAGACAAGGGGAAATTCCTGAAATCGAGCTGCTGCAAAAACTAGTCAACCGGCTGATGGTGAATAGCCACGAAGCCAGCCGATTGATAACCCGATTAAATCCGCACAACAAGACTGGCTAAGGTAAAGCAACATTATGAAATGGACCTTCACGAAAAGTCGATACGAACTACACGCCGCTCTTGCCCTACTAGCAGGATTGTTCTTGTACCTAGATTTAATAATGCCAGCTGAAGTGGCATCAGGCCTCCCCTACATCGCCATAATCCTGCTCTCCATGGCATTGAGAAACCAACATTCTATCGTTGCTTGGGCGATTATCTGTACCTTACTCACTCTCGTGGGCCATTACGTAACGTCCGCTGGGAACGCTGTTTGGAGTGAGATAGCAAATCGTCTGCTCGCAATTTCTGCAATCTGGGTCCTCACGATAGTATCGCTGGCTATCAAGGATCGAGAGCAGAAGCTATCAAAGCTTGAAATCGAGCTGGCTGTTTCTGATTTTCGTTCAACACAGGGATTTGTCGCAGAGTATGCCCGCGATGCCATCGTGGTAACAGACCCCGAGGGGTACACAACATGGGTCAACGAGGGTTTTGTGCAGTTGACGGGTTACCAACTGGACGAGATAAAAGGTAAAAAGCCAGGTGATATTCTCCAAGGTCCAAACACCAATATCAAGCAAGTCCAAGCACTGTCAAGTGCCATCAAACAAGCGAAGCAAATCGATTGTGAGCTGATTAATTACAACAAGGATGGTACTGAATACTGGATTGACATCTCGATTGCTCCTGTATTTAAAGACGGAGTACTCACGCGCTTTGTGGCTGTCGAAAGGGATATTACTGAACGAAAACAGTTAGAAGAGCAACTTAAGAAAGAGGTTCAATTAGCGAAGTCAGCCATGGAGAACAAGTCACGTTTCATGCGGCTGATTAATCATGAACTCAAAGTCTATAGCAACAGTATCGTTATACCGCTAAAACAAATCGAACGCAGCGATGACCTTTCACAGATCAAATCATTAGCCACTCGACTCAAGCATTCCGGTGATTTACTCCATGCTTCGATCAAACATATTCTCACCCTGTCGGCGACGGATGTGGATTCTCTGGCAAGCAAAGCGGAAGAGATTAAATTGGCCGAGCACTTGCAATCATTGAGTAAAAAGTTAATACCGCTCGCCAACGGTAACGACGTCAACTTCTCCACTCAATTTAACGTCAACGACAGCAAACAATATCTGCTTGATGGGAACTTACTCAACCAAACCGTGTGCTTCTTCGCCCTCACAACGATTAACCAAGCCCCAGGAGGAGACGTTGAAGTAAGCGCAGAAGTGATTGACGATAGAGACTCGGAATCTCTAATTGTACAGATACGTTCTACCGACAAGGGAGTTAGCTGTCGTTTGATGTCTGAACTGCCAGGAAGTCCTTTGCAGCGTCATGGATTGATGGAAGGCATCTGTGCCGGCTTCCACAAAGTTGAAGCTCTCATTTGCCAAAACGGCGGAAATATTCAATTAAGTTATACCCCGGAAGGTCACTCACTTATATCAATCAGAGTGCCGCTAACACATACAGAGAAAGAAACACCAGATAAGGCTTCGAACGGTACTCGTATTTTGATCGCGGAAGATAACCAAGTGAATGCACTTATTTTGTCGAAATTCCTCAAAGGGTTGGGTTATTACAATATTGATCGTGCAAAAGACGGGCAGGAAGCCGTAGAGATGGCGCTAGCGGGCAATTATGAATACATCTTTATGGATAATCACATGCCACGACTCACTGGGTTAGAAGCGACCAAACTGATTATTCAGTTTCACAACATTCCAACCACAATAATTGCCTGTACGGCTGACACTACTAACACCGCAAGGCAGCAGTTCTATCAGTACGGAGCAAAAGAAGTACTGCTTAAACCCGTTAAAAAAGATGCGCTGTATGCTGCAATGGAGACTTCTTCTCAATCAAATGGCCAAAGTGTTGGAAATGGCTAGGGGCCACAGTGTGCCCCTACCTGCCTTACACGGCTTTAATTTCTAACGTTTTGTTGATTCCGGCTTCATCGACAAAATCTTGATCATGACTGACCAAAATAAAAGGGCCTGGGTACGTAGATAATGCTTTGGCCAGCCGTTGCTTTGAATCGATATCGAGATGATTGTCTGGTTCATCAAGCAAAAGTAACGGCGAACAAGATTGGTGGCTCACCATTAATACCGCTAACTTCATTTTTTCTCCACCACTCAGCGCTGAGACCATCTTGTAAACACTGTCTCTGCGAAAGCCAACCCCAGCTAACAAAGTCCGAGCGTCACTCTCTGCCAGCTTGGGGCAAGAATTGCGTAACGTATCCAACATACTCATATTCGGACAAAGCAAACTAAAATGTTGATCTAGATAGACAGTCTTTACATTACATTTAATTCCTTGCTCAAGGCGTCCCGATGGTAAATTCAGTGCTTTCAATAAAGTCGATTTACCACAACCATTGTTTCCAGATAGGTGTATTCGGTCTTTTGTTCCCACCCTTATGCTCACGGTTTGCCAACGACTTTTATCTACGCTGAAATCCGCAATGGAAGCCAGATTGTGTCTCTTGTCCCCTTGAACATGGGCAAGATAAAAACTCTGCTCCTTCCCGTCTTCCTGCTGGCTTTTTAACGTCTCCAGCTTGTGTTGGTTCCTCTTCAACTGATTGCTCTGATTTGTAATAGCAGCAGAGCGAGTGACTTGCGCGCTGTCTTTCATCGCGTCCATAAGAATTTTTGGCTGACTGCCTGATCTTCTTGCGCGGTTGCCCATCGCCTCTCGCTGCTGAGCTTTTTCGGCATTGAGCTGGATCTGACGCTCAATCTCCTTCTTTTCGGACTTGAGGTGGTCGATCTTGCTGCTTAAAGCCTGTTTCTCTACGTCATATTGGCGCTGGAATTCATCATAGCCACCACGATAGCTTTTCAAACCTAATGATGAGAGGTGGCAGATAACATCCGCACAACGTAGCAACGCTCTATCATGACTGACCAATAGAATCTTACCGGGGAATGCTTTGAGTTTATTTATCAACCACTGCTTTCCTTGGGTATCGAGATGATTAGTTGGCTCATCAAGCAACAAAATATCCGGGCTTTGTTGAAACAGATGATAAAGCTGCAGCTTAGCCAATTGCCCTCCACTTAGGTGGCAACAAAAGTCGTCCAATGACAGAGCAATGCTCAACTGAGCCACAAGCTCGATTGCTCGCTGCTCTACCTCCCAGTCATCGCTAAGGCGGTCAAAATCTTCCTGCCGCGTGCTTCCTTGCTCTATCGCTCTCAGAGCCTGACGTTTGTCATCGATGCCAAGGTATTGCGCAATGGTCATATCACTGACTAACAACTCTGAAGGTAGCTGAGAGTAGGTAGCAATCCTCCCTTGACGTTCGACATTGCCAGCGTCAGGCAAGCAGTCCCCCGTCAAGATGGAAAGCAACACCGACTTACCACTGCCATTTTTTCCCGTTAGGCCAGTAATACCATGATTCAACGATAGATTGATCGAACGGAATAACCATTCACCCGTTTCGAGCTGATGTGAAATTTGAGATGCAATTAATGCCGGCATATCGCCTCCTTTTTAATTCAAAAAGGGGTCGCCATTGTGCGGTGATATGGCCGAGCGTATAAAATGCCGAGATGAGCCAGATAAACTGGCAAGAACCACCATTGGTGGATTTTAGAAATGTACTAAGATTGCGGCAACGCCCACTAACCCCGAGTGTCCAAAGTGTTGTTTATATTGGATGTCAGGAAGTTAGCTGTTCATTTAGGCATTGGCTCCTAGTAAAGTGATGCGCGAATTATAACCAGCTTCGTTCAAACGTTGCAATACGTGAAGCGGATAGTGCCAAACAAAAGATAAGATCTAAAAGGTCGCAAACACCCTTTCTAGATCACTGCTGAGATTGTTTTTGTTTATAGAGGTTACTGCACCTAAAAACTTGGCAGCCTGCAGGCTGCTTTCCGCAGAGGCATGTGTATAGCCACTCGACATAGCAATAACCGCGGTATCCGGATGATGACTCTTAAGGTGCTGTATCACCTCGTAACCATCCATTTCCGGCATAAACACATCGGTCAAAACAACATCAAAGTGATTTTCAGCCAAGAGCTGAGGGACCTCTGAACTATGAGTACAAATTTCTACTTCAAACTTGTCAGCAAATCGCTGCTCCATAAAGCTTTCTATCAACGCAGCGATCGTGGGCGAGTCGTCTACAATCAACAGTTTCATTTTATTTCCTAGCCAAAATAACTCTGGGTTATCAATTTTTTCTATCTGTATGAGTTAAGACCTATTTCCGTTACTTATCAATATATCTTGCTTGTTGTTTCGAGTAACAACAAACAGTAAAGCTAAATCACTTGGAAATGTTGGTATCAAACGATTCACCAAACCCTAGCGATTCTTGCCAACATAAAACCAGTTTGTCAGCTTCAACCATCAACTCATTAAGCATCACAATTCATATTAATCAGTTATTTCTCACCAATAAATATCTCAAGAAAAAGTAATAATAAAGAGCATTTACTCTAATAAAAATACTTTAAAGACTGTGTAAATAAGACTAATTAAGAATAAAAAATGTTCATTTGTGATTTTCTTTCCACAAATGTTAATTCGATGTTATCAAATAAATGCTAGTGTCTTGGTGTTATTTTTTGTCACGAAATTAAACCACATCCATCTCCACGACTTAGAAATGGGACCAAACTATGGACAGCTACGTCACTGAAAACCTCAACAAGCGTATTGAAACTCGGCTACCGCGGCTAAACAAAGTGGTTTTTGTCATCAAAGGAGAAAAAGGAAAAGGTCTTGGGCACTGCTACCGTGCATGGACGATTGCGCAATCCTTACCCAGTTTCATTGAATCCAAGTTTGTACTGACTCCAAATAGCTCCCTTGGTTTATCCTTTTGCGAGCAAAAAAACATCTCACAATACCAACTAGCGGCAAGCGACGACGACTTATTGAACATCATCGCCCAAGCAAAGCCTGATCTGATTATTAATGATGTCCTCAATACATCCGAAGCGTATGTGAGTACGCTGAAAAAGCTCAACACTCCAATCATCAATTTTGAGGATCTCGGCACTGGTGGAATACATGCAGACTGCGTCATTAATGCCGTCTATCCGAAAACCGGCCTGGGCCAAGAGCTGTCTGGCCATGATTATGTTGATATAAGAAAAGAGTTTTTTCTCCACCGAAAAAACAGCAACACCTTAAGCCCTTCGGTGCGTAGCATTCTGCTGACTTTTGGTGGCGAAGACCCAAGCAATCTAACCCAAAAAACCTTGGAAGTCATCGCCCGCAACGACTACCTCTGCCAATTGAACTATGTCATCGCTTTAGGCGGTTCTTATCAACAGCCAAAAGAAGTCATGCGGTTCATACAGGAAAAATCACTTAACGCGGAAGTGTTTATCGGCCAGGACATCGCACCGCTGATGACTCAGGTGGACATGGCGATTACCGCCAATTGCCGAACTGTCTTTGAAGCCGCTTTTATGCGCTTACCTACCGTTGTGATCTCGGCCAATGCGAGAGAGTGCCTTCATACCTTCTATCGAGATGCCCTTTTTCCATACTGCGGAAATGGCCAACTGGTGGATCATTCTGTTATTGAACGTCAGATCTTACGACTCGCCACCAATAATCAGTTGAGGCGCGCTATCTCACACCAGCTACAGACATTCGATTTGAGCAACGGCATGAACAGAATCATCAATCAAATTATCCAACTGCTCAATCGCAGTTCTTCTAATTGCAACACCGAATACCAACACATTACAGAGAAAGCATTATGAACGAGCAACACACAACAACATTCCCCAAGTGGCCTGCATTTCACCCCGACTCTCTTCGGGATGTTATAGAGCCACTGAAGTCTGGTGAGGTCAATTACTGGACTGGAAACAAAGGGCGAGAATTCGAAGACGCCTTTGCGAAGTGGTGCGGCTCTGATTTTGCCATCAGTTGCTCGTCTGGTACCTCTGCTCTGCACACCATCATCAGTGCGATGGACATTGGCCCGGGCGATGAAATCATCGTGCCTTCTTACAGCTTTATCGCCTCTTCCTATGCGGTTTTACAGGCTGGTGCCATCCCGATTTTCTGTGATGTAAGCGCCGATCACACGATCAATCCTGACAAAATTGAAGCTTTGGTGACTAAGCGTACCCGCGCGATTATCGTCGTTCATTTGTATGGTGTGGTCTGCGATATGCAGCCAATTATGGAAATCGCTGAACGCTATCAAATCAAGGTGATTGAAGATGCCGCACAGTGCATTGGAGGCCAATATTATAACCAGAAAGTCGGTACATTGGGTCATGCGGCGGCCTTTAGTTTTTGTCAAAGCAAGCATTTCACCACTGGCGGTGAAGGTGGAATGATTACCACCAATGATGAGAACCTAGCGTGGGAATGTCGCTCGTTTAGAGACCATGGTTTCGACGTTAAACACAAGCTGGCGTTACTGGAGATGGAAGAAAAGGAAAAATACATCCATCACCGTGTTGGCTACAACTATCGAATGACCGAAATTCAGTCGATTATCGGCCTCAACGAGTTGAAGCGTTTTGACGACTGGAACCTACTCAACCGACGCAAAAATGCCTTCATTTATCGCGAATGTTTATCTCAGTGCCAATACATTGAAAGCCTGCCGCTCGATACACCAGACAGACAAAATGCTTACTGGCTATTCCCAATTGTTTTCGACCAGTCATTTGATGAGCAACGCACAGAGTCCGTCTACAAGAAGCTGGTTGAGAAAGGAATTCCGGTAACCAAAGTGCTGTGGCCTGAAGCATACCGTGAAAAAGCCTACACCGATTTGATTGGTTTCGGTAAAGCCAACTTCCCATTTCACTCAAGCGAATACACAGACCCTCAATCGGTCAAGTATGACAATCAGATATGCCCAATGGCGTATTCGCTTTCTAAGCGCACACTCAACCTGCACCTCCACCCAACCTGGAATGCAGAGCACATTGAAAAATGTGCATCAACACTACTCGACGTATTGGCAGAAATTCACGGAGGCAATCATGGATAGTAAAAATGCCCGCTACTGGGATGAGAAACGAGCGCAGCTTGCAGAACAAGGTTATACCGTTATCGAGTCCATTGTCCCGCAGGAGTTATGCCAGTCATCCATAGAAGCGATCTGCTCTTTTATGGAAGTCGACCTCAACAATAGAGACACCTGGTACAAACAGGACCCAATCAATGACACGGGTTCCGTCCCGATGCATCATCACCCAGCATTTTGGCAGGTTCGTCAACATCCAGACGTTTATCAGGCCTTCGCTCAGCTTCTAAACGAAGAACAATTGTGGGTCACCATGGATCGCGCTTCTTTTAAGCCGCCGTGCCGTTATGACCTGCCGCAATATGGCAATGATTCGAATCGAATGCATTGGGATTACGATTTCCGTCAAATGGACATTCCTGTCTACCAAGGATTGATCTACCTGACTGATACAGAAAAAGAACAAGGTGCGTTTGGTGGTCTACCACAAGTGTATCGCCAGATTATCGACAACACGTTCCACGATCCAAGCTTGTTTGATCAATTCACCATTAATGGATTGTATCTGGAGGATGTCTACCCTTTCACCGAGCAAGACATCACGAAGATAGATGCCCCTGCTGGCAGTTTGGTCATCTTTGACAGCCGCTTACCTCATGGCAACGTTTGTACTCACCATCTCGACCCTCGTCTTGTTCAGTTTATTGCTATGTACAAAGCCGACAGCGAAGAGCACGTACCCCCTGTACTGTACCAATCACGAGAAGAGCGCGTAAATTGCTACCAAAACGCTCGCCCACCAGCGTGGCTACGTGGCTGGCGCGGTCAGCTCGATCCTGAACCCTTTACACCGCTTGAACTCTCGCCTCTTGGCAGGAAATTGGTAGGACTAGAGTCATGGTAAAGCCAAGTCACTCACGGCAGCCAAGTTGGCTGGCAGTTACTATGCCCGCTCTGTGCCTGTTCTTTGCGTTAGGCTTGAACATTGGCAGCTGGGCATCGCGACTCGCTGACTTGAAAATCGCTATGAGCATTACCGACATGGAGCTCGGTTTTTTCCTTCTCGCGACAAGTCTTGGGGCAATCTCCGCTTTTCCGCTCACCATCTGGCTACTGCGCCATGTAGGTGCGCGAAAAATGGCACTGCTACTGGGAAGTGTTGCCGCTTGTTTGCTCCCTTTAATCATGAACAACACTTCCTATCACTTAAGTTTGGTTTTGATGTTTATTGAGGGCATATGCTGCGCAGGGCTTAACGCCGCGATTAACACTTACGGCAGTGACATCGAACGTAAACACGACATTAAATGCATGTCCCGCTTGCATGCAGTGTTCAGTTTGGGATTGGCGGCAGCGGCTTTGATTTCAATGGGTCTGATTCGCTTTGTTTCGTCCGAACTGATTGTTCATGGCGCCGTCATTTGTGTATCGCTTCTGACATTGTTTGCCGTTGCTTATCGAACCTCGGAGCAGTGCCGAACATCCGATTCAGACGACAAACAGCCTGAACCAAAACTGATCAACAAAACAACCTTAGTGCTTGGCATCATCGTCCTGAGTGCAACCATCATTGAGGGCTCAATGAATGATTGGAGCGCGATCTATCTCAAAGATGTGATTGACGTCAGCCCCTCACTCGCCCCTTCGGGTGTATTGGTGTTCTCCGCTGCGATGTTTATTGGCCGACTCTTTGCTGACAGCCTGCGCTCGCAATACAACGACGCCATCCTGATTGCCTTTGCCGGACTTATCGTCAACGTTTCACTCGCAACAGGCGTGTGGCTGTCTGGGCTTTACGCTTCATGGATATCATTCGCTATTGTCAGCTTAACCGTCTCTTTGGTTTCACCCATCATTTACGCTTCAGCGGCTGCCATTGGCCCCGGGTGTTTATCGCTAATTTCCACCTTTGGTTCCATTGGCGGTTTAGCGGGCCCACCGACTATCGGTTTCATCGCCACGCATTTTGGCCTGACCAGCGGCATGTATTTCGTCGCCGCCAGCGGCTTAGTCATTGGTATTGCGGCCTTAAAGCTTGCCAAGCATCAGCACACACCTCAATACGCATCACTTTAGGAAAACAGCATGTTAATCAGTATCATTATTCCGACTTACAACTGCGCTAACCTTCTAGAGAAGACGCTCGAATCACTTTGCCAACAGTCTTTACAAACCGAGTACTTCGAAGTCATCGTTGCTGATGATGGCTCGTCAGATAATACCGAACAGCTGGTCAAAAGCTTTGCTTCTCGTCTGAACATCGGTTACTGCTTTCAACCCGATTTAGGATTCAGAGCGGCGAGCGCACGTAATCTCGGCAGCCAGCAAGCGGTTGGCGAATACCTATTTTATTTGGATAGCGGCGTAGTTCTTGAACAGCACGCACTACAAATACACCTTGCCGAAATGGAAAGAAACCCCGATCACATCCAGATTGGATTCTGCCACGGTTTTGAAGAGCACTTCGTCGCTAACAATACTTTCTCTCAGTTGCTCGATAGCAACGATTTCAACACGCTATTTGACTCTTTGACGCAACAGGACTCGAACTTGGATTGCCGCCAGCAACTGCTCAATCAAATCGGGCACATGAGAGGCTTCGACACTCATCCGTGGTTGTTTTTCTGGGGCGGGCATCTATTTGCTAAAACCTCTGATTTTATTGAAGCCGGCGGTTTTGATGAGAACTTTACCCATTGGGGCGGCGAAGATGTCGAACTGGGGCTGAGGCTATTTAACGCGGGACATAAGTTTACGCTTCTGTTGGATGCCAAGGCCTACCACATCCCACATCCAAAAGCAGAAACTGCCGGCTCAGAAGCAACACATAACAACTGCCATTACATCCACGATAAGCACCAGTTACCGATTACAGAACGTATGTTGGCAGAGAGTTGGGAAGACATCGTCCGGAGCGTTAGTTAATCAGGGCAATCAAACCTATGAGCCGTCCAAAACCTTCTTAACATTATCGGGCGTAAATCATTGCTATTGAGTGAAATCAGGAAGCGACCATGACAAGTGTATGTGATATTTCGAGCAGAGAGCCATTACAATCTGCGGCGATGTCTGCTGAAAGCGTTGCCAAACTAAACCTTAGAACCGGAGGGCAGCAAGAGCCTATTATAGTAAAGCATTCGCCTCCCCTGAATGATCCTAGCCTGAACATCGCCGCTTTACTCGGGCGTGAGGCTATCACTTCAAACCAGCAGCTACTGGCAAAAAACATTACCGGCAAGAATGTCATGGTGACAGGCGCTGGCGGCTCGATTGGCTCAGAATTGTGCCGACAAGTTCTCAAGCAAAACCCCAAGAGTCTGATTCTGTTTGAGCTGAATGAATATAACCTCTATCAAATTGATCAAGAGTTAAGCGGCGGTGCGAAAAACAGCACAGGCACAGTAAAAATTATTCCAATACTGGGCTCAGTCCAAACCGAGCAACGCCTGATAACGCTCATGAAAAACCACAAAGTGGACACCATCTACCACACCGCCGCCTATAAGCATGTTCCATTGGTCGAAGACAATATCATCGCGGGCATCCAGAACAATGTGTTTGGTACGTTATCATGTGCTCAAGCCGCGATTGAGGCCAAAGTAGAAAACTTTACCCTTATCTCCACGGATAAGGCCGTCAGACCGACCAATATCATGGGCGCCAGTAAACGACTGGCTGAGTTAGTTCTGCAAGCTTTAGCAGACAAAAAAACCGCGACTACCTTTACCATTGTCCGATTTGGCAATGTCCTTGGTTCATCGGGTTCGGTTGTTCCACTGTTCAAAAAGCAGATCGAAGCAGGCGGCCCAATCACTATTACCCATCCGGAAATCGTCCGCTATTTCATGCTCACTCAAGAAGCAGCGGAACTGGTCATTCAAGCCAGCGCTATGGGCCATAATGGACAGGTATTTGTGCTGGATATGGGCGAGCCGGTCAAGATCGTTGAGCTGGCACGTAAGATGATTCAATTATCAGGCAAGAAAGAAGGTTTACTTGGCAACACGCATCACGATGAAATTGCTATCCAGTTCATTGGTCTTCGTCCGGGCGAGAAACTGTATGAAGAGTTACTGATTGGCGGCAACGTAGAAGAAACCTGCCACCATAAAATAATGACGGCCATGGAAGAGAAGCTCAATTGGCAGGAGATGGCGTTAGTCTTAAACGAGCTTGAACGGAACTGCAACGAACATGATGTGGTCGCCATCAAGCAGACACTTCTGTCAGCACCAACGGGCTACCAAACCGCTAACGTTCACAAAGAAACCAGCGACGTTTGCTAACGAGGTAAAACGAACCGGAAACCTAAATGGGCTTCCGGTTGAATTTCTTATAGTGAAACGGTCTTTTTGCTACGCAGTGATTCCAGCGCCGCATCAGCCAGTCTGAGCGCATATTCGCCATCATCACCTGAACACTCAGGCTCAGCGCCATTGAGCACATCAACAAAGTGTTGCCATTCGGCGATGTAAGCGTCTTTGTATCGCTCTAGGAAGAAATGCATTGGCTTGGCTGATTGCCTGCCCTGCTCGCTAATCTGGCTGACCAAGTTTTCATTTTGGTTTGCCGCCTGAAGCATGCCAAACTCACCATGAAGCTCGATACGTTGATCATAACCATACCCTGAGCGGCGGCTGTTCTGGATCGTTGCCATTGCACCGGAAGGAAATTCCAACACCAAGACGCCAGTGTCGATATCACCCGCAGCTCCGATTTCTGGGTTCACTTTACAGCTGCCATGCGCCGTAATGGAAACAGGATCTTCTCCAAGAATAAAACGTGCCATATCTAAGTCGTGAATCGTCATGTCGCGGAACATGCCTCCAGACACCTTAACGTAATCAGCGCCCGGTGGTTCTGGATCGCGAGACGTGATAGTCAGCGTTGCCGGCTCACCAATTGCTCCCTGATTCAATTTGTTTTTCAGTGTTCTGAATTGAGGATCGTAACGTCGGTTAAAACCGACTAGCATTGGAACTTGATGCTGCTTAACCACCGCTAAACAGTCTCTGACTCGACTCAAATCAAGATCGATTGGTTTCTCACAGAAAATGGCTTTCCCTGCTTTTGCCGCCAGTTCGATCAAATCTGCGTGTGTATCCGTTGCAGAACAAATACACACAGCATCAATCTCACTGTCTTGCATTGCTTCTTCGATACTCTGTCGCTTAGCGCCATACTGCTGACACAGCATATTGGCATTAACGTCATAAGGGTCGATGACAGAAAACAAACGGGTTTCCGGGTGATTGGCAATGTTAACAGCATGCACTTGTCCAATCCGCCCTGCTCCAAACAGTGCGATATTAAACATTCTGTACTCCTTACAGATTAGGTAGGAAAGAGGCCCACTGGCATATCTCAGTGGGCATAAATGTGCGTGATTGGGGGTGACGCACTTTTCAGGAGCGCTTATGTACGCTCAAACTTTAGCGATATAAGTTCTTACTCAGGCTAATCACTCAGTATCTGAACTCTTTGCGTATTGCTCAGAATTAATCCAAGCGTGGTCTTTTTCCCATGTGAACAACCATTTTCGAGTTGGGCCAGCCATCACATTGAGGTAGTAGCTGTTATAACCCGCCATTGTCGCCACTGGGTGGTAACCTTTTGGCACCATAACCACGTCTTTGTTATAAACCGCCATACACTCATCCAACTCGCGATCATCGGTATACACGCGCTGCATGCAGAACCCTTGCTCAGGATCGAGTCGGTGGTAGTAGGTTTCTTCGAGATAGGTTTCCGCAGGCTCTGCATCTTGATCGTGTTTATGACTCGGATACGAACTGGTGCAGCCTTCATCGGTGTATACCTCAACCACTAACAAGCTGTCTGCTTCTTTGTCATCAGGAAGAATATTGTGCACATAGCGCTGATTCTGTCCCTGACCGCGATGTTCCGCATCAATATCTTGCGGAGCGATCAAGCGAGTTGGAAAGTTTCCCTTCCCCGGCGCCTGACATACGGCCAGCTCTAGCTGTGTATTTGCCACAACCTGCACAGCTTCTTTTGGTGCCACATACACAGCGTAAGGTTTGGTTTTCTCAAACGGAGACATACGCTGACCGATGTTTTCAAAACTCTGGCTATCGGTAGAAATGGTCGCTTTGCCAGCAACCAATACCAAGCAGAGCTCATCCTCATTAGCATCCAGTTGTATCGAATCACCAGCGTTCAACTCGTAAACCTTAAAGCCAACGTATTGCCAGCCAGCCGATTGCGGCGTAATAGACTGCACAAGCCCTTGTGCGCCATCGGGCTGATATTTGGAAAGCAGATACGACATTGCGAGACACTCCATTCTTCACAATAAAACGAATTTTCCATTACACTATCAAATGAAATAATTATTTCACCAATATTTTAGTTTGAAATATTCATTTTGTGGACTGAGTAACAAATAGCCAAAGTAGCTCAAATACTGAAACGACTAGCCAGATAAAAGTAAGCTCTTCATACGCTCTAACATCGCGGATGCGACATCATGATGATCATGTTCCCACAGTTGATCATTTAGGAACTCGCCGGAATAAAATCCGTCATAGCCAGTGGCACGAATAGCATTAAGATATTCCTCGAGCGGGATATCGCCATCACCAGGTAAGTAACCGCGCAGTAGCCTTTCGTCAGGCCATTCTTGATTAGGTTCAGGACGTTTGCCATCGGAAATATGGACGTTATAAATGAGAGATGAATCCAACGAGGCGAACTCTTCTGGTGATGCGCCGCGGCAGGCCCAGAAATGCCAGATATCAAGCACGAAACCAAAATTGTCTCTAGCCACCGCATCATGCAATTTGAGGCAATCACTGAGTTTAGCGATGGGTGTCCATGCCGCACCTTCGTATTGAAAGCGAATGCCAAAATCTCGGCCAATATCGGCAATGGAACGTATGTTTCGTGCCGTCAGTTGAATATTGTCTTCGACGCTGAGCCCGTTCAGCCCTTCAAAGGCGTTAAGCTGAATGGTCGGCGCACCAATATCGGCTGCAAACTGACACAAGGTTTCTGTCTCTTTCCACAAGGTTTTCTGCTGGCTTTTGTCGGTTGTTTCAACACCACCAATAATATCGATCGCACTGGGCGTGATACCAAACTGGTCAAGGCGAGATTTAAACTGCTCAGCGGTAAATCCAGCATGAATATAACGCCAGAGTTTTTCCGTGTGGATTTCTAATCCCTGATATCCGGTTTCTTTGGCAAGGCGAATATCGGACAGGATGTTGCTGTGCAACGAGCACATGCCATGAAGAGCAAAACGCATAAGAGCTCCTTATTGGGAGTCTGAAAGATTTTGGGCCACACAGAGGATCGTGACCCTTCGATTAAGTGAGAATTAACCGATTTCCCGACACATCAGGCTGACTGCCAGAGTTTGTGCCAGATACATGGAGCTACTGAGCGAGCGGAAACCCATGACTTCCCCTTCCTTCACTTCAAAACAAACATCGTACTTGCTGCCATTTTCCGTCATTTGGTTGTCGGTAATAGCAACGATAGGCACCTGCTTCTCGTGCGCATTTTCCACCAATTCACTGGTTTCCGGCGCGTAAGGCGTGAATGTCACACACAACAGGACATCTTTTTTGTTCATACGCTTTGTCAGAGGTTTCAGCATACCACCATGATCATCGATTAAGACCACGTTATTGTCTGACTTCATCAGTGCGTACCAGAGATAGAATGCAACCGGATAAGCGCGGCGCATGCCTTGAATGTAGATGGTTTCTGCTTCATCAAGCAGAGAGACCGCTTTTTCGAGTTTTTGTGGAGAAACGGCTATTTGTAACTGCTCAATAGCTTCAACATTGGCATGGCCAAAGTCTTGGAACACTGCCGCTGGCGAGTCCGATGCCATATCATCGTGCTCACGAGCCTGTCGCACACGCTCTTTATAATCACGCGGGCGATTCAGGTACTGCTCGCGGAACAACGCCTGCATCTGGCTAAAGCCTGAGAAACCCATAGTATTGGCAAAACGGCTCAGAGTAGAGAGCGGCACGTTCGCTTGCTCGGCAATGGTCGCCATAGTTTCGACGGCCACCAGCATGGGCTGGGCCATCACAAAATCCGCTACCTGCTGTAAACGCTGGCTGAGCCTATCGTAGCGCTTTACCACGCGATCACGTAGTGTATCTAAATCCGCAGGAACCAATTCCAACTGGCTGTTTTCCACTGTCATACCCTGCACTTCTCCTCGAAAAGCTTTTCTAATTCAAATAATAACTGATTGGTGCACAACTGAATACATCAAGCTATCTATTCTGGAAATACTTTAAGCCAGAATTTCAAAATTTCGGATTGCTTCTTGTCTTACCGCAGGTATGACTTTCTGCATAAAGTACAAGCGATCAAACTTATCCGGCTCCTGATTGAGCAAGTCGCGCAGTCCATGACCAAATGCCTGCCTCAAGCAAGTGCCTATGTTAAATTTGGCGACGCGGCTCTGCTTAAGCTTGAGCATGTCCACTTCACGAATACCGCTGGTGCCGTGAATCACCAGTGGAATATCAACTTGCGCAGCAATTTGGTCAAGTAAGCCAAAATCTATCTCGCAGACAGGCTGAGTAAGGCGGTGAATATTACCGACCGATATCGCGACACAATCTGCTTCGCTTTCTTCAGCAAATCGCTGGGCATCTTGCGGGCTGGTGTATATCGACTTAATGTGATCACGGCCTTCTTCATAAGGCACTGATCCGATTTCACCTTCAACACTCGCTCCCAAAGCATGAGCAACACGCGCGACATTACGCGTACGACGGATGTTCTCATCCAATGTTAATTGCGAGCCATCAAACATGACTGAGCTAAAGCCAGCTTTGAGTGCACGGAAAACAATCTCTTCCTCGTAAGTGTGGTCAAGGTGCAAACAAACTGGTGCACTGCTCTGCTTAGCGAGATTGAGAAACATGGATGCCGCGGTTTCAACACCGTAAAAATCCACCACGTCTTTGTTGCACGCCAGAATGACCGAGCGATTGGTTTCCTCAGTCGCTTCAACAACCGCTTTGGCGTCTTCATAGCCAAAAACGTTAAAACAAGGAACAGCAAAATCCCCTGCCGCCGCTTCCGGCAGCAAATCCTTTAAATTAACCAGCATAAAAGCTCCCTATTTGAATTTGGCGATCATGTCCTTGATGCCCGGAATGGTTTCAACCTGATACTCATGATGCGGATCGAAGTGTTGAATCAGTGACTTAGATGTCTTACCCACGATGATCGTGAAGTAATACATTTCGTAACCAGGGGCAGCAACACTCGGGTGATAGCCTTTGTCTATCGCTATGACAGAGCCAGTACGCACGTGGTAAACCGGGCCAAAGTCATCCTCATGTTCATATAGAAACTGAGCACCGAATCCGAAGTCCGGATTAAAGCGGAACTGATACACCTCTTCATAAAGGGTTTCTTTGCTGCCATCTTCTTTGACGCGGTCTTCATCGTGCTTATGTGGCGGAAAGCCCGACCAACCACCAGCGCCAACCGTAAACAACTCACTCACCAGTAGGCGACCACGCTTGTCCGCATTGCTCTGCCCTAGTACGTGCTTGATCTTACGGTGTGTTTTTGTATCGTCTGAGCCGTATTGAACGATATCGACATCATTTTGACGAACGCAGAACGGAGACAGTGTCTCTTCAAATCGACCACCTGCGATCATGATATCTGCATGGTCACTGACACACTCAAGCTTGGCTGTCATACCCACAGGCACGTAGACGGATTCAGGGTTACCTGTCCAGACGGATTCACGCTGACCAATATTGTCGAAAGCGTGCGTTTGCCCGTTTTGTTCAGTGACAGTGACACTACAAGTGCCTCCAGCCAGAACGACAACCGTTTCGTAGTCGCCTAACATGTAATCGAACGTTTCACCCTGAGCAAGGCGAACGTGATTGAAATAACACAACGGCGTAGTGTCATCATTGACATCAATAATCGCTTCATTGTGGTTATCAAAAGGTGGAATATGCTTTCCCATTGTTCTTCCTTTAATACTGACTGACCAAAAGAAAGCCGGGCCACGATGGTAGGTAGTCGGTGATCATTATTGATCACACTGGCCCGGCAAGACCTAAGACGCTAGTGGCATTCCGACACTTAACGTTGTTCTCTGGTCTCAATAAAATTAAACAGCGCTTCTCTGGTTGGCATGGCTTCCGTACAACTGGTGCCACTGACATTGATCGCTGCGGCAGCAGAGCCATGTTTGACCGCTTGTTCCAGCTCACCGCCGTTGACTAGTGTCCAGATGACACCACCAGCGAAAGAGTCACCCGAACCAAATGGCTTGGTCACTTCGACTGGGAAAATCCCCTGCTCGAAGTAACTGCCATCGCGGCCATAGACTTTTGAGCCGAGTTCTCCGGCTTTGATGATGACGACCTGAGTTGAGCCCGTCAGGAACCGCTGCGCGGTTGCGTCATCATCTTTATTACCCGGTGCGACAACGGTTTCCATCATGTCGAACTCTTCACGGTTACCAATCACGATGTCTGACAGTTGAGATGCAATACCAAAATAGATAGAAGCGTCAACGTCTGTGCGCCATGAATATGGGCGGTAATCTACATCCAGTACCACCAAGGTGCCGCTGGATCTTGCATACTGCATTGCGAGTAACGTCGCCTCTCGGCTCGGGCTTTGTGCCAACGCCGTTCCTGTGACAATCAACACCTTAGAACTGGCAATATAGTCAGCGTCAATTTGCTCTGGTTTGAGCGTCAGATCCGACGCGTTGTTACGATAAATCAGCACGTCGCAGTCGGAAGGTTTCATCTCGGTGAATGCAACTGAAGTCCGTGAGCCAGAATCATCCGTCATCATGCCGTTCAGATTGATCCCCAAACCACTCATATAGTGTTTGACGTAATCACCAAACGAGTCTTTGGCCACACAGCCAATGAAACCGACTTTGCCTCCGAGCTTGTTTACCGCAACCGCAATGTTAGCTGCAGAGCCACCCACGAACTTGTTGAATCCAGAAATATCCTGAATATCAGTATTCAGTTCGCGCGCGTAGAGATCCACACCAGCTCGTCCCAGCACGATGGCATCGAGTTGACGATCGTGTTCGATAGCAATCTTGGTCATATCGTTCCCTCTCTGTGATCTCTGGACTATTTGTAGTCAACCCAAGTGGCATTCTGGTCAGCGGATTCAACACACTTCTCACACAGACGAACCCCTTCGATACCCGCATCAATACCCGGATACCATAGGTTTGCCAGAGTTTCCTGATCGTCGTTATTCGCCGCCTGAAACGCGAGAGCAAAACGGTGGTAAAGGTTCGCCCAAGATTCGAAGTAACCTTCCGCATGACCACCGCCAATGCGGTTCGAGGCCACGCCCTCTGCGTCGTTATGCAGGTAACCCATACCACGGTCTAATAGACGTGGTGGCTCACCCTGAATTTCATACTTAAGCTGGTTTGGATGCTCATCCCACCACTCAATGGATGCTTTTTCGCCAACGATGCGAATCTTCTGCTGATGCATAGCCCCCGAGTTAACTGCAGACGCCCACAAAGTGCCTACTGCGCCGCCTTCAAATTCCATCATTACATGAGCGTTATCTTCCAGAGGAGCACGTGATTCGATGAAGCTTTGGCGCATACAAGCCAGACGTTTGACCTCCAGTCCTGTGATCATTTCACACAGGTAAAAAGCGTGTGTACCAATGTCACCAATCACGTAGGTAGAGCCCGAGACTTCAGGGCTAACACGCCACTTTAAGCCAGGGTCATTCTTTTCATGCTCAATGTTGTGGAAACCATGCGCAAAGGTCATGTTTACAACACGTATCTCACCCAAATCACCACGTTGAACCATCTCACGCGCCTGCTGGACCATAGGGAAGCCCGTATAGCCGTACATAACTCCAAGTACGCGGTTGTTCTGCGCTGCGATGGTTTTCAGTTCTTCGGCTTCAGCCACAGTAAAGGTGATAGGTTTTTCGCACACCACGTGCAGATTAGCTTCCAGCGCCGCTTTACAGATCTCGTAATGAGTCGAGTTCGGCGTTGCGATTGATACTGCCTGAATACCATCCTCTCTCTGCGCTTCGGCGGCAAACATCTCTTTATAGCTTGAGTAGCAACGATCGCTATCCAGACCTAAATTGGTGCCGAAATCACGACAACGCTCGGCATCCAAATCGAATGCACCCGCAACTAACTTAAATAAGCCATCGCGCTGCGCAGCATTACGGTGAGAATAGCCAATCTGGCTACCACGCCCTCCTCCGACCATCGCCCAGCGAATAGGTTGTTCAAATCGACGCTCTTCATTAAACATGTTTCAATTCCTTCTTAACGCCACACTTTTCAGGGCGGCTTAACAATGCACTAATAACTTTTTAGACACCACGACGTTGATTGACTCGGCCTTCTTCCCACTCCGCAACAATGCTGGCGGTCTCTTCGCTGCGAGTCACTTCTGGTAGTCCAACTTCCCACCAACAGTCGCATTTAGACCAAGTTGCAGGAGAGATAGGATCGATATCGACCACAATGACGTAGGTGCGATCCGCTTCTTTAGCGCGCTGGAACGCAGCATCAAACTCAGCAATGTCGGTCAGTTTCTCGCTGATCGCGCCTTGCGCTTCCGCATGTTTAGCGAAATCCACACGTGCCAGCTCACCATCAGGGCGTCGACAGTCTTCCAGTAAGTTATTGAATGACTGGTTACCTGTGTTGGTTTGTAGTTTATTGATCACGGCGAATCCGCCGTTGTCACACACAACCACAATCATCTTGTGACCCGTCAGAACGGACGAGTAGATATCTGAGTTCTGGATTAGGTAGGAGCCATCACCGACAAGCACGACTACGTCGTTGTCTGGATTTGCGACTTTCGCACCCCAGCCCCCTGCGATTTCATACCCCATACAAGAGAAACCAAATTCAATGTCAAACTTGCCAATCTGGTAGTTCTGCCAGTTCATAGCCAGCTCAGCAGGTAAACCTCCTGCCGCAGTCAGAACGGTGTCACCGGGTTGCATGGATTTGTTGAGTTTGCCAATCACTTCTGCATAAGAAGACATGCCTGGTAGCAAGTCGCCTTCTTGAGGGTTAGTACGGCGTTGAACGACCGCTTTCCACTCGTCGGCTTGCGCTTTGGCCGTCGACGCCCAGTCATCACTACTGCGCCAGTCTCCCAGCAGTTGTGACAGCTGCGCCATGCCACGTTGCGCATCACATTTTACCGCCAGTGCTCGGTGCTTAATCGCATCAAAACGGGCGACATTCATCGCGATAAGCTTCATGTCTGGATTGCGGAAAACGCTCCACGACCCGGTTGTAAAATCTTGAAGACGCGTACCGATTGCCAGTACCACATCAGCATGTGCAGCCATGTAGTTGGCTGAGTCTGAGCCAGTCACGCCGATTGGACCAGCGTTCAGTGGGTTGTCCTGCAGCATGGTGGCGCGGCCTGCTATCGTCTCAACAACCGGAATATTATGCTTTTCAGCGAACGCTTTTAGCTCATCGGTTGCCAGTGAGTAGTGAACGCCACCGCCAGAAATAATCAGCGGCTTCTCCGCCTTCATCAGCACAGCCTTTGCGTCCTCTAAATCTGCTAACTCAGGCTCAGGGCGGCGGATACGGTGGATTTTTTCTTCAAAGAACACTTCTGGGAAATCGTACGCTACTCCCTGAATATCTTGAGGTAAGCTTAGGAATGCTGGGCCACACGTTTCCGGATCTAACATAGTGTCAATCGCTTGCGGCAGAGTATGAATCAACTGCGAAGGTGATACGATTCGATCCCAATAACGAGTTAACGGTTTGAAAGCGTCATTACAGGTGATGGATGGGTCATAAAAGTTTTCTGGCTGCTGTAAAACAGGGTCAGGCAGACGACTGACATACGCGTCTCCTGAGATAAGTAGAACTGGCAGGCGGTTAGTATGGGCTATCCCTGCTGCTGTCACCATGTTGGTTGCGCCAGGGCCAATAGATGACGTTGCAATACCGATACGACGGCGCTGATTAGCCTTGGCGTAGGCAATAGCCGCTGTTGCCATCGACTGCTCATTCTGGCCGCGCCAAGTCGGAATTTTGTCTTCAATATTCTTTAGCTGCTGACCAAAGCAAGTCACATTACCGTGGCCAAAAATGGCAAATGCACAACCAAACAACTGCTCGACTTTACCGTCAGCTTCAATTTTCTGTGCTGCCAGATATTGTGCCAGTGCTTCTGCTACCGTAAGACGTATGGTTTTCATTATTGTCTGTCCTTAGTTTTGTCCCTAAGCCTCGTTAAGCCACTTGTTTGAGGCTCAGGGTCGACCTTTAATTCACATTGATATTTGATGCGCATTTAAGCAAAGCGTCCCTGCTTTACGCGTGCTTCCTGCATGACGTTGTTAGCCGTTATAAACCGTATTTTTCTGCATAACCTGAGATATTTTCGTAGGCGGTTTTTGCAAATGTGAGCGGATGAGCTTTGGCTGGATCTTGTTCAGCTTCCACCAGCAACCAGCCTTCATAGTTGCGCGCTTTGAGGGCAGCAAAGACATCGTCATAATTAACATCACCTGTACCTGGGACGGTAAAGACGCCATCAAGCACAGCATTGAGGAAAGATTTATCGGCGTCACGAGCCGTTTTCATCACGCCAAGACGCAAATCTTTAAAGTGCATATGGCCAATGCGATGTCCCCAACGCTCAATCATCGTAACTGGATTGCCTCCGCCATAAGTCACATGTCCTGTGTCTAACGTTAGGAATACTTCCGGCCCCGTCAGCTCCATCAGTAGGTTGATGTCATCTTCCGTTTCACAGATAGTGCCAACGTGATGGTGGAAGGACAGCTTGATATCGTGCTCTTCTAAAAGATACTTCGCCACTTTGGTCAGCTTTTCACCGTACGTTTTCCATTCTTCCATGCTGAGGATGACACGCTGTGAGAGCGGAGTATCGATATCGCCATGAACGCTGTTGCTCACTTCTCCATACACCATCGCTTTACAACCAGCGGCTTTAAGCAAACGAATGTGCTGTTGCATAGCATCGATTTCTTCATCCGCTGTAAGCGTCATTAGGTTACCGCTGTACCACCCTGATGCGAGAACCAAATTATGCTTCTCTAAAAGTGGGATCAGCACTTCTGGCTCTCGCGGGTACTTTGTTCCCAGTTCCGTACCGGTAAAGCCCGCTTGCGCCATTTCACTCAAACATGTTTCCAATGGGATTTCTCCCCCCAACTCAGGCATATCATCGTTGGTCCAGGTCAGTGGGCTAATTCCGTATTGCACCTTACTCATGTTTGTACTCCAAAGATTTAAGTTTTCGAAAAACGGATTGAATCAGAGCGCTAAAGCGGTGTTTTTTGAAAAATGCTTTTCATCTCTCGTTCAATCGCACCAATTCGTTGAGTTGCTGCTTACTATAAAACAACACCCATGATATGAAAAATATTTTTCAAACGATAAAAAACCTTTGCAAACTGCCGAAAAAACCTGCTAACAGTAATCACAATAAGGCCTCAAGCATAAAATTGACCCCGCTCAAATTTAAAATAAAATACTACAAATTCAGACACTTAAAAACCAATGTCGCCATTGAAAAATATTTTCCACAATTTGATTTGTGTAACAGTTTTCCGGAAAACACATCAACTGCACTTCCCGAACAACTTTTGAACGACTAGGATAAAAAACCGAAACAATGAAAAATTCTTATCATTAACAAACCCAACATAGCTGCAACATTTTAATAAGTCGTCAAAGACACTCAGCAGCCAACTGGAATTGCCATTACGTGAACAAACATCCAAACCCAGCTCACACTGTTCGATGGTAGAGCGAGAGACGGGTTCTCATATAAAGGAGTAGAGAAACATGTCATCGAGTCATTCGACGGATAAGAGTCAACGAAACTTTGCCTACATTATTAAAATCTGCTGTGTCGCCGCATTAGGTGGGATCCTTTTCGGTTACGACACTGCGGTCATATCTGGTGCCATTGGGCCCATTACAAATTACTTTGACCTAACACCTGCGCAAACAGGCTGGGCGGTTTCGAGCGTGGTACTAGGCAGTATTGTTGGCGCGGTCAGCGCAGGCTGGTTCTCTCTCAAATATGGCCGTCGTAAAACTTTATTCTTGGCCGCTATTTTGTTTGCTATATCGGCCGTTGGTTCAGCACTCGCCCCAACTTTCACCTTTTATACTGTGTTGAGAATTGTTGGCGGTGTCGCAGTTGGCCTAGCCGCCGTTGTCTCACCCATGTACATGTCTGAAGTCGCACCCAAGGATTTTCGTGGCCGTGCAGTGAGTATGTTTCAACAATCCGTTGTTGTCGGCCAAACAGTGGTGTTCTACGTCAACTTTGTGATTGCCAAAGGCATGACAGAAATGTGGCTTCAGGATCTGGGTTGGCGCTGGATGCTGGGTTCAGAGATCATCCCCGCAATCATATTTGGCGCTCTACTTTTCACCATTCCAGAGTCCCCACGCTGGCTAGTGCTGAAAGGCCAGAAAGACAAAGCGAAACAGGTCCTTACCCGCATTTCTGATGCAGAACATGCGCAGCGCGTAATCAATGAAATTGAAGACTCTTTGATGGCGAGTCGTGTGGTGAAGAAAAGCCAGGTGAGCCTTAAGTCTCCCCTCATGCTGTCAATCGTTGCTGTAGGTACCTTTGTTGCCGCGGCGCAGCAGTTCACTGGGATCAACGTCATCATGTACTACACCCCTGAGATCCTAAAACCCATTGTTGGCGGCACAGAAAACGCACTATTCCAAACCACCTTTATTGGCCTCGTGTTTATTCTCGGTAATGCGCTGGGTATGTACCTGATCGATAAAGTCGGAAGATTACCGTTAATGAAATGGGGAACGCTTGGCTGCGCGCTCAGCATGACCTATGTGGGTTTTGTGGTATACAACCAATCTGAAGGTTACTCTGCCCTGTTTGCTCTTTGCTTGTACGTAGTCTCTTATGCGACCTCGTGGGGCTGTGCGTGCTGGACTATGATTTCAGAGATTTTCCCGAATAGTATCCGCTCAAGAGCAATGGCGATCGCCGTCGGTGCTCAGTGGTGTGCAGGCTTTGTCGTCACGCAATCATTCCCAATGCTTAATGAGAATACCTTCCTCAAAGAGCAGTTTAATGGCGGGTTCAGCTTCTGGTTATTTGCTGCTCTCTCTATGATCTGCATGTATTTTGTGGTCAGATATGTACCAGAAACCAAAGGTGTTGCGCTGGAAAAGATGGAAGAAGTGATGGCTCAGAAGCTTGGCAAGGCCAAACCCTCCACCACTCAACAGGAAAGCGCACACGTATAGAAATAATGGAAATACCGCGAGCACTCAGGTGCTCGCTTTGGCGCATAAGGAAGTCGCATGCTGGATAAAATGGCCTTTTTTGTATACGTGATTCGAACCGGATCCATCTCCGCTGCATCGCGCCATTTTAATCTCAGTGTTTCCGCCGGCAGCCGCTGGTTGCAAGAGCTCGAAAATCATTTTGGCGTGCCACTTTGCCACCGCTCCAACCGACTTCTTACCGCAACACAGGCTGGCCAGACTCTTTTCGATGAGTTTTCACCACTGGTCGATAACGCTGAACGCATTAGCCGTAAGTTGGAAGACTTTCAGGCCAGTGACAAAGGCCACATCAATATTGCCGTTACGCCCGTATACGCCAATCATTTTCTGATCGATAAGATCGCCGACTACATGACTGAAAACCCAGACGTGACTTTCAATTTGAATGTCACGCCCTGGGCTTTAGATCATGCCAGTGAGTGTGATTTGATGATCAGCGCCAATGCCTCATTTCAGGGGTATCGTGAAAAAGACCTGCTACTTGTGAAGCGCGAAGTGATGCAGTGCCCGTTTATCGTTGTCGCTTCACCAGAATACCTACAGCGCCACGGTGAGCCTCTACACCCTCAGGATCTCACTCAACATCATTGTTTATTCGCAAGGACATTAACCGGCAGTAACGATTGGATATTCCGACAAGACGCAGAGACCTTGCAGATGAAGGTACCAAAAAGTGTCGAAGTCAACGACAGTGACCTTCTCCTGAAAGCCGCGCTCAAAAGTACTGGAATCGCCTATCTTCCCCAGTTTGTTGTCGAAGAAGCAATATCACACAAATCGTTAGTCCCTTTAATGGAAGATTACGAAACCAGTATCTGGAGCCTTAATCTTTATTATCATCCTCCCCAAAAAGCCTCACCACTCGTGACCCGCTTCAAAGATTTCCTGCTCGGGAGTACGGGCTCCTCCCTATAAGGCTTAAGTAAGCGTTATAGCTCACCCTAAAAACATTCATGTCAGTAGGATGTTTTTTGTACATCTTCGCGTTTTAATCCTTCTGATAACAAAAAAGAGAAGGAATAAAAATGAACGCGAGACAAAAAGCTCAACAAGACTTCGACCTCAGTGGCGAGCCGCTTATCGTCGGCGACAAAAGCCGCTGCCCATTGCCACCGGAAGAGCTCATATCACTGACCGATGAGTCACCCTATGTGGTTAAGATTGTTGACTCAGGCCTGACCGCTGAGGTCTTCCACCTGCGTATCAACGGCCGCGACTACAACATGAAAAAGCGTCGCCCGACCGCCAAGGTGAAAAACTTAGATGGCCAGTATTCATTTTTGAATGAAGTCCAGCGCAGGCAGCGCTTCCAACAATTACGTGAAGACCCGACCACATCCGCTCTGTTTCAGAATATTGTACCCACTTTGTACGCCGACTATCGCCTTGGGTTTATGATTTCACCTTGGATAGAAGGCGAACATGTGCAGACGCTCACTCCGTCGATCATCAAGCAATTGTTCAATACTCTGGAAGCGTGTGAACAACATGGTCTGATGGAATGGGACTTGTGCAGTGGCAATCTGCTGGTGGATAAAGTAGGCAAGCTATGGCTATTCGATTTTGGTTATATGTACCCGTTTGATCCACTCTCTGAACTCAACAGCAATGGATTGAACGACCCGCTTTTCCACTTTGTAGAACGCTTTGAAACGCGTTTTTTCTTTGGCTGGTTACTAGAGCAAAATCTTAGCTCGGCACATCAGTTATCTCTTTATGAAAGCGTCAAGCAACTCGGGCTTGAAAGCTACCAGCGAAAGATTCAGTGGCTAACCTTGAAGGCAGCTTTACCCGAAGTTATTACTCACTTTCAATCCATTGCTCAGCGCTGGAAAGCAGCATTGGATAACGAAAAAGCGCTCAGTCAACAGTTCAAGCTTGAAGCATTTCGTTCTTACGTTTTGGATATTGAAGATGATTTGCACGGCCAATCTTGTACACCAGCAACACTGAAAAAAATCGATGTTGTGCAAGAAGAAATCGAGCATGGTTATGAGTATCTGGCTGAGCATGGCGGCCTGTTTTATGGCAATGCCGATAAGAGCCAACAAGAGTTATTAGAAGACTACGCGAAAAAGTACCAGCTCGCGCTTAACTACCAGATAAAATAACCGATGAATACCTTGCCCCATCGACTTAATAGTGATGGGGCTGCTTATCCAAGGATTCCATCCCAACACAGTTTTACACCTGACAAAAACAGGAACAGATAGCACAGTTGATAAATTCTTTGTTGGCTGACTCTGTGGAGTAAGAATACCCCCAGCTTAACCCCGACTGGCGCCAGTGGAATCAGCACTAAGGCGGTCAACAAATTCGTCTTGTCAAACTCACCTAGTGCCGCGTAAGGGATCAACTTGAAAAGATTAATAATGGCAAAAAGCACCGCCATTGTTGCGATAAGGCGTACCTTTTCCAACTGTAAAGGCAGAAGATAAATGCTCGCTGGCCCACCTCCCGCGTGAATCGCCGTGCTGGAGAAGCCACTCAATGAACTCCAGAACCAAGCACTGACTTTACCCGGAGTTTCATTTGACGAACGGCCACCCAACCAGTGTTGTAAACAAAAGCCAAGCGACAATAATCCAATCGTCAATTTCAAGCCTGTTTCAGGCGTCACACTGAGAAATGCCCACGCCAAACCAACACCCAGAATAGCGCCAGGCAACATTGTCTTAAGTACGGCATAGTCGGCATTTCGGTAGTGCTGTTTAACCGCAAACGCATCCATAACCACCAAAATAGGCAACAATATTGCCGCTGCTTGGGTGGGTGAAATCACCAAGGCCATTAGAGGCACGGCGATAATACCTAAAGCGCCGCCTAGCCCACCCTTGCCAATCCCGTAGATCAATACTGCGGGAATCGCTGCGGCGTAAAACCACGGGTCCGTCACTATCGTCATTCCAATACTCCGGTGTTGGTGGCGATACAGATTTCAACAGCAGAAATAGACATATAAATGCTCTTATCTCATTAATTTTCAATACATTAATGAGTAAGTCACCAATCAACAGTGAACTGTTCCACATTGTTGTTTTGCATATTTGCAAAGTCGCTTTGAATTCCTGGGGATAACACCTTGGCGATGGCTTTCCATAGACTATACCCATCGAATTCAGGCAAAAGGATTGAGAAATGAAACGTGTATTTATCGTCGCAGCTAAGCGCACACCGATTGGAAGCTTTAATGGATCGTTAGCACCACTGTCAGCGGTTGAGCTCGGCGCACATGCTATCCAAAGCGCCATTGCACAAGCGAATCTCTTCGCCGAATTGGTTGACGAAGTCATCATGGGTAATGTTCTGACCGCTGGGACAGGCATGGGGCCAGGAAGACAAGCGGCCATCAAAGCTGGCATCCCCGACTCTGTCCCTGCTTACACCATCAATATGATTTGCGGTAGCGGCCTGAAAGCGGTGATGGATGGCGCCAGCCATATTCGTGCTGGTGATGCGGAAGTGGTCATCGCAGGCGGTATGGAAAGCATGTCTAACGCTGCGTTTATTACCAGCGGGCAGATTCGTCGAGGCTACCGCATGGGCCACCAAACCCTCGAAGATTCAATCATCAAAGATGGCCTGACCGATGCGTTTCATCACTATCACATGGGTATTACAGCGGAAAACGTGGCCAAACACCTCGACATCAGCCGCGAAGCACAGGATGAGTTTGCCCTTTCTAGCCAGAACAAAGCGGCGGCAGCGAATGAACAAGGTCATTTTAAGGCTGAGATAGAACCCATCACAGTGATTCAACGTCGTGTTCAGACTGAAGTCTCTCAAGACGAATACCCGAAAGCTAATGCGACAATAGAAGGTCTAGCGAAACTAAGAGCCGCTTTCGATCCAGAAGGGACGGTGACAGCAGGCAACGCTTCAGGAATCAACGATGGTGCTTCGGCCATCATTCTTGTTAACCAAGAAGCACTAGAACGTTACAACCTTAAACCGTTAGCTGAAATTGTCGAATATGGTCAGGGGGCGCTGAAACCCGAAGTCATGGGTCTTGGCCCCGTCACTGCAATCAATAATACCCTCGAAAAAGCGCAGCTTAGCCTGAGTGACATCGATGTATTCGAACTCAATGAAGCCTTCGCTGCTCAAGCTTTAGGAGTAATAAAAGAGCTTAGCCACCAGCACAACGTCGAGCCACAGTGGTTACTCGACAACAGCAACCTGAGTGGCGGTGCAATTGCTTTAGGTCACCCCATCGGAGCTTCTGGTAACCGAATTCTCACTACCCTTGTCTATCAACTGCAGAGAAACAGCAAGCAATTGGGTTTGGCCTCATTATGTATCGGCGGCGGAATGGGTGCGGCAGTGATCTTAAAACGCTGTGAGGAACAATAATATGAAGAAACGTATTTCAGCCGACCAGATAGGCCAGCACTTGCGCGATGGCATGACGATTATGATCGGCGGCTTTATGGGCACAGGCGCGCCTGAAAAACTCATCGATCTACTGATTGAAAATGATGTCCGTGATATTACCTTGATCAGCACAGATACAGCCTTGCCAGGTATAGGCACCAGTCGCCTGATTGCCGAGCAGCGCGTATCCAAACTGTACGCGTCACACATTGGACTCAACCCTGAAACTGGCCGCCAGATGAACGATGGCGTGCTCGATGTAGAGTTGGTACCCCAAGGCACGCTAGCCGAAAGAATCCGTTGTGGCGGTGCTGGTCTGGGTGGCGTTTTGACGCCAACAGGATTGGGAACTCTTGTTGCAGAAAGTAAGCAACTTATCGAAGTGGATGGCCAGCAGTTCCTACTTGAAAAACCCCTCAAAGCTGACCTTGCGCTTATTCGCGGCTCAAAAGTCGACCTCAGAGGCAATGTGTTCTACAGCAAAACAACCCAAAACTTTAACCCCTTAATGGCAACTGCCGCTGAGTGCGTGATCGTCGAAGCTGAACAATTGGTCGAGATTGGGGACATTCAGCCAGAAGCCGTCCATACCCCGAGCTTGTATGTCGATCATATTTTTGTGGGAGAAGCCTGATGAGTAACAACGAAAAGCACCTTATCCGTAAACGTATTGCCTCCCGTGTTGCTCAAGAGCTGAAAGACGGAGATATCGTTAACCTCGGCATAGGCTTACCGACTTTGGTTGCCAACGAAGTCGACAAAGACATCGAAATCTTGATGCAAGCAGAGAACGGTCTACTGGGCATTGATGAGCTGGCCGATGAAAGTAATCAGGACCCAGATTTAGTCAACGCTGGTGCACAACCGATCACCGCTATCGAAGGCGCGTGCTATTTCAATAGTGCCGACTCCTTTGCCATTATCCGAGGTGGACACGTAGACGCGACAGTGCTGGGCGCACTTCAGGTGGATCAACAAGGTAATCTGGCTAACTGGATTATTCCGGGAAAAATGGTTCCGGGAATGGGTGGCGCAATGGATTTGGTTGTCGGCGCGAAAAAGGTCATTGTGGCAATGGAGCACACTGCAAAAGGCAAGCCCAAGCTTTTGAAACACTGTACCCTGCCGCTCACGGCGATGAATCAGGTCAACTTGATTGTGACCGAGCTAGGCGTCTTTACCATCACACCACAAGGTATTGAAATCATTGAGATAGCCCCAGATACCGACCTGGATTATGTGCAGTCAGTCACAGCAGCCGAGCTAATCGTCTCTCCTAACCTCAAAGCCATGCCTTGCTAAACGATCAAAAACGGGAATAGCACTTCCATGCTACTCCCGTTCACTCTCTTTTGAATCTCGGCGAGATCAGAACTTAATATTCATACCTGCAAAGACCACATCGGATTCAAAATCATCAGCCAGAACAAACTTTCTGTACTCTAGGTTTAGGCCAACAGTACTAAAAAAAATCAGTTCAGCACCCGCTCCATAGTATGGATGTAATCCGGTGTGAGAATCGGTTCGTTCCGTCCCACCTGAAGGCGTGTACGTCTTCTCAACATCAGAATAGTTCGCGCCACCGACAACATAGAGATTGAGGAAAGAGACAGGCGATACGCCTGCTTTCAAGCCCGCAAAACCAGTAGAGTATTTCACTTCTTGCTTGGTCGTCCCCAAAACGGTTGTGACGATGTTGCTTGTCATACCATCAACCGCGGCATAACCGACTTCCGCAGCGAAGTTCGGGTGGAATTGATACGCGTAATCAATTTTGCCCGCAAAACCCGAGTCACTCCAGTCATTAGGACCATCTGTACCGCCGCCCCCAATACCAAAGCCGATTTGATGATTCCCCGCGAACGCCGTTGAAGACAGCAATAATGGCAAGAGTAAAAGCGCTTTTTTCATAGTTGAGTATTCACCATAGACACGAAACAGAGCTGGAAAATACGACAACCTTTCAATAAGTTGTATATCGTTTTTGTAAGGCTTTGTCAGAAGAATGTATCAAGCTCTGCCATTGCGCCTACTCCTCGACTACGCCAATATTCAATATAGTGCGGTATTTACCTTCTAGTTCTTTCAGGGCTACTTCTAAGGTGGGTTCTGGCTTACTCAAGTGAGTAATCAGAGTCATAAAGTAGCAGTCCATAATCAGCGGCATTTTCTCTGCCACGCTGGCCGGCAGGTTTGAGTTTGCAAACACCGCATCATTATAAGACTGGTAGTAGTCCATATCCCAGATGACTTCTTTAAGTAGCGCTCGGCTCAGATTCACATTGGAAAAGTAATAACCGTAATAGGTTGTCGCGAACTGCATCCCCATTTCCATTGCGTCGTTCACAGGGTTGGTCAAGCCTTGCTGCGCAAGCTGAGTTAGCTGGTTGAGCATACCTTCACGCAATATCGCGAGCTTGTTTTCAAAGTGGCTAAAGACCGTACCATCTGCCACTCCCGCTTGCCTAGCTATCTGACGCGTAGACGTTTCCTGATACCCCTGCGTTTCAAACAATTCCCATGCCGCGCTAAGAATCCGCTCTCTCGTTTGTTCTCTTTTTCCCATGCTCTTTTCACCCAAAATATTGCTGCTAGATCATACCTCTACCCAGATGAGTTGACAAATTGAGCGCGCTCACTTATTAATTGAGCGAGCTCAATTTTATGATTAGGAAAGAATGCAATGGAAGATAACCTCAAGAAAGTCGTGACTCTATTAGGCCAGTGGTTGGTATTTATGCCGAGCTTGTTTTGTTTCTCCTACGTATTAAGGCCGATAATGATGGCGCTGTTGATCCCGGGAGGCCTTTTGTTTCTCGCTCTCATTGGAGGCTCGGAAGTAAGAGACGCGTTAAAACAGATAATGTAGGAGAGATGATGAAAACACTCGCAAGCAGTGAGCTCCCAGCACAAAGTGCACTGGTTGGGCGCTTAAAGAAACGGGGCTTTTGTGACGCATTGAGCTTTGAGATCCCAGACCAACAACGCTCCCCTAGTCAGGTTTACGTGGATGTATTTGGCCACCTTCCAAACATCGTTGAAACACTGATGGCGCTGAGAAACCGTTTGGTCGCTCCGTTAGGCTTTGCTGCGTCAGCAGAAAAGATGACGTTGCGGGTCGAAGATTTACGGCAGGGACAAGGCATCGGATTACATCAAGTCGAATTACTCTCAGACACAGAGATCATTTGCACCAGTGAGGACAAACATATGCAGGTCTCCCTTTCAGTGGTCAAGCTCGCTCCGGGGCGGTTTACGCTCTCCACTTTAGTCAATACTCGGACATGGATTGGTTACGCCTACTTGCTAGCGATCATTCCTTTTCATAAGTTGATCGCCGCTGCTAGCATTCGTGCAATGCTTAAAAGGGTCAACACTTAGGGGCTGTTTACCCCACTCTCAGGCATTTGAACATAAAAAATCCCAGCGATTTATGCTGGGATTTTTTGTCAACAAGTCGGAGCAGTCACTTAGTCCATGGTCGGCATAGTGAACGTACTCGCATGTTGTTCAAGTCTCACGCTCGTAGGCCAACGGCTTGTTACCGTCTTCATTCGGGTGTAGAAACGAACGCCATCATTTCCGTGAACATTGAGTGGGCCAAATACGGAACGCTTCCAGCCGCCGAAGCTGTGGAACGCCATAGGTACTGGAATAGGTACATTCACTCCAACCATGCCCGCCAGCACGTCTTCACCAAACTGACGAGCCGTTTCGCCATCACGGGTAAATATTGCGGTTCCATTGCCGTATTCGTGACGATTGATTAGGTCCAGCGCTGTCTCGTAGTTTTCAACTCGCACTACCGACAAGACGGGGCCAAAGATTTCTTCTTTGTAGATCGTCATGTCTGGTGAAACATTGTCGATCAACGTCGGGCCAACAAAGTAACCTGTTTCGTGTCCTTCCACCACAAAATCACGGCCATCAACCACTAGTTTGGCACCCTGATGTTCACCTGATGTGATGTAATCGCATATCTTAGCTTTGTGCGGAGCTGAGATCACAGGCCCCATGTCATTTTCTGGCCCGTCTACGATACCCGGCCCGACACGCATTTGCGCGATCTTCTCTTCGAGCTGAGCGATGAGCTTGTCACCGGTTTCATCGCCGACCACAACCGCCACTGACAACGCCATGCAACGTTCTCCTGCGGCACCAAAGGCCGCCCCCATGATAGCGTTAGCTGCCATATCAAGGTCTGCATCCGGCATTAGCACGCAATGGTTCTTGGCTCCCCCTAATGCCTGACAGCGCTTACCGTGTGCAGAAGCGGTGCTGTAGATATACTTGGCAATTGGCGTCGAACCAACAAAACTGACGGCTTGAACTCTAGGGTCTGTAAGCAGTACGTCCACCGCTTCTTTGTCGCCATTAACAACGTTGAACACCCCGTCAGGCAACCCTGCTTCTTTCAGTAGTTCAGCCATAATCAGGGCCATACTCGGGTCTTTTTCCGATGGCTTAAGGACAAAGGTGTTACCGGTCGCAAGGGCAACTGGGAACATCCACATTGGTACCATAGCAGGGAAATTAAACGGCGTGATACCCGCACAAACCCCCAGAGGTTGCATCAGTGAGTGGCTATCGACACCCGTCCCGACGTTGGCTGAATGCTCCCCTTTTTGAAGATGTGGTATGCCACATGCGAACTCAACCACTTCCAGACCACGCGTCACCTCTCCAACAGCGTCTGAATAGACTTTACCGTGCTCGTTGGAGATCACTCGCGCCAAACGATCCATGTTTTGTTCAAGTAGTGCTTTGAATTTGAACATCACACGGGCACGCTTGAGAGGCGGTGTCTTCGCCCATAGAGGGAAAGCCCTCTCAGCTACAGCAATCGCTTCGGCGGTTTCCGCTGCCGAACTTAACACTACTTGGCGACTTTGCTCGCCTGTCGCAGGGTTAAATACAGGTGCGAAGCGACCTGTATGACTCTCGCTTAGTTGACCATTAATAAAATTCTGAACCGTTTCCATTTATCGAGCTCCTTCCTTGCTCTACTGGTTAAACAAACCAGCATCAGAGGCAAATTGATGTAAATTTTTGAATCCTAATTTGGCGTAAGTCAGCGGATGTGCCACCGACGGATCCTGCTCTGCTTCCACCACTAACCAGCCTTGGTAACCGTTTTCTGCCAGCAATTTCAGTACGGGCGGGAAATCCACGCCACCGTCACCAGGCACCGTAAACACGCCATCCAATACCGCATCAAGAAAGCTGGTCTTACGGTTTTTGACGTCTGCCAGAACATCAAGACGCACATCCTTGGTGTGAACATGGTTGATGCGATGAGCCCAGCGCTGAGCGACAGCAAGCGGATCCGCACCGGCAAAAGTAAGATGTCCGGTATCTAAAAGCAGCCCAACTTCCTTATCGGTATGCACCATTAGATTGTCGATGTCTTGTGCCGACTCGATAACCGTTCCCATATGGTGGTGATAAGCAATTTGAACGCCCTGACTTTGGGTGTATCTGGCAAACTCAGACAGTTTTTCGCCATACTCCTGCCATTTGTCTTCCGGGAAATGAGGACGTAAATGCGCTGATGTTGTTTGATCGCCATGAATGCAACCTGTCACTTCAGCAAACACCATCACTTTCGCACCGAGTTCTCGCAGTAACGTCAGATGCGACTGCGCGGCTTCAATCTCTTCTTCAACGCTACGAGTCAGCAACTCGCCGGAGTACCAGCCAGAGACTAATTGCAACTCATGTCCGGCTAAGATTGGCCCAAGTTGACTCGCTTCACGCGGGAATTTATTACCCAATTCAAATCCAGCGAAACCCGCCAGTTTTCCTTCCGACAAACACGTTTCAAGTGGTGTTTCAGCCCCAAGAGACGGCAAGTCATCGTTCGTCCACGTTAGTGGATTAATTCCTAGTTGTACTGTCATGATTGTTCCCTTAGATAACCTGATCTTTCTTGGCTGCTTCGTAGCGTTTACGCGCTTCTCTTACTGGCTCACGAACTGAAACTTCTGGCACAGCGACCTCCCACCATGAACCACCAGATTCAGTGGTACTGAGCGGATCGGTATCCAGCGTGATGACATACGTACTCTCCGCCGCTTTCGCGCGAATCAACGCCTGCTCCAGTTCAGCAATGTTACCCACTTTTTCTGCGCTAGCGCCAAGTGAGCGCGCGTGTCCGGCAAAGTCGGTCTTCGGTGCCCCCGCCTCAACGGTATTGCAATCCTGAAGCAGATTATTGAAACCCGCACCACCACAAGCTTGCTGAAGACGATTAATACAGCCATAGCCGCGGTTATCTAACACCACCACAACCAGCTTCTGACCTAACATCACCGAGGTGGCGATCTCTGAGTTAAGCATCAGATATGAGCCATCACCCACCATGACGAAAACCTCTGAATCAGGCTTCGCCATTTTGACGCCAAGCCCACCAGCGATTTCATACCCCATGCACGAAAAACCATACTCAAGGTGGTAACCCTTGTCGTAACGTGTCCGCCACAATTTATGCAGCTCACCCGGCAGGCCGCCTGCCGCGCAGACAACAATGTCTTTCTCTTGCGCGGCACGGTTAACAGCGCCAATCACTTCCGCATCGGTAGGTAATTCGCTTTGGCGATCAGTCATCGCAATCTCGACGGTTTCATTCCATTTCAATCGCAGTGATTCCGCTTTGCTCTTCCAGTCAGGGCAAATGTGCCAGCAAATCAGACCACTACTGAGCTGTGGCAAGGTACGTTTGGCGTCTGCAACCAGAGGGGTGCTGTAGTGCTTGGTCGCATCGAATCCATTGACGTTGAGTGAAACAATTTTGGCATCAGAGCGGAATAACGCACGAGAGCTGGACGTAAAGTCCTGTAAGCGAGTCCCGACAGCGATGACAATGTCTGCCTCACTGGCAAGCGTATTAACTGCTTCTGAGCCCGTAACTCCGATCGACCCTAGATTACTCGGGTGATCCCATGCCAATGTGCCTTTGCCCGCTTGTGTTTCACCGACGGGCAAACCAAAGGCTTCCACAAAGTCGCTGAACTCTTGGGTTGCTTCTGCGTAATGGATGCCCCCACCCGCGATAACCAGTGGCTGCTTAGCCTGCGCTATGGTCTCAATAGCAAATTGGAGTTCATACTCATCTGCCCCTGGTCGGCGTATCCGATGGACTTTTTCTGCAAAGAAATGTTCAGGGTAATCAAACGCCATGGTCTGCACATCCTGAGGGAGAGAAAGCGTCACAGGGCCACATTCAACCGGATCGGTCAGTACTCGCATTGCCTGAGGTAAGCTATTCAACAACTGCTCAGGGCGAGTAATGCGATCAAAAAAACGGCTCACAGGCTTAAAGCAATCGTTCGGCGTGATAGTGGCGTCACTCCAGTCTTCAACTTGTTGAAGGACAGGATCCGGTTCGCGAGTCGCAAACGTATCACCCGGTAAAAGCAAGACGGGTAAACGGTTAACGTGTGCCAAAGCCGCAGCGGTTACCATGTTCAACGCGCCCGGACCAACCGAAGTCGTGGCTGCCATCATGCGGCGGCGATTGTTGACTTTTGCAAAGGCAATCGCACTGTGCGCCATTGCTTGTTCATTGTGCGCGCGATAGGTCGGCAGTTCATCGTTCACATGGAACAACGCCTCTCCTAAGCCTGCAACATTGCCATGGCCAAAGATGGCAAACACGCCCTCAAATATCGGTTGCAGCTGGCCATCAATTTCCACTTTCTGTGCCTGCATAAACTTCACCAGCGCTTGAGCCATAGTCAGTCGAGTTGTCTTCGTCATTCTTTACCCCTCCTGACCTCGTTCACGCCACAGACTTATCAGGTTGTGGTAATTACGTTTAATCTGATCGATGAGCGTTTGATCATCGATCTCATTAGCTAACCAAGCACGAGATGGCTGACCAAATATAGTTCTCCCTACCGCAAACCCTTTGACTACATTATTCTGCGCAGCTTGCTTAAAGCCTTCACGCAGCACCTCTTCCGGCGCATCTAACCCGAGTAATACTACGCCTCGACAATGCGCATCACGCTCGTTGATCAATGCCTCAGCCGCTTGCCAGCTTTCTGTTTGCATTGGTGGAAGTTTCCACCAGTCAGGTTTCACACCTAGGTTATAGAAGCGCTGCATGGCGCGAAGGTAAAGGGCGTCATCGCGCTCCATGTCAGCGGGTAGAATAACTTCTAAAAGCATTTCATGGCCGGATTTGCAGCAGGCGGTGTAGACTTCCTGCACCTGTTTTTCCTGCTCCAAACGCAACGCATGATTGTCTTCAGGGTGGAAGAACACCAAACACTTAACGACATGCTCAAGTGGCCAGTCGATCAATTGTGAACCGATGTTGCCGTGCTCAAGCTCTAGTGGGCGCGAACCCGGTAGCTCGACTGGACGCCCTATCCACCAACCGCTGCCCGTAACCTGATTCAATACCGATTGACCGAAAGAGCCATCACACAATAAACCAGCTTTACCTTGCAAGTCGGCCTCACACGCCACTTCCTGACTGGCTTTATAGATCAGTTCTTTAAGAGGAGAAATCCGACTGATATCAGCACCGACTGAGCGCGCCATATCGACAAACTGAATACGGTGATCGAACGCCAGTACACACAACTCATCCCACTCTTTATCTCGCGTTGTTACTCGATGAAGGTGATTGAGGTGTGAGTCAAGATCCGGACGCGGTACCTCTTCAGCTCGCGCCAGATAATCATCCAGCTCCTCTTTACTTGGCATTGCTGGCGCACAGCCGTGTCTTGAAACCACCAGCGCGCCACATGCATTTGCGTACGCACAAGACTGCTGCCAACTCTCACCATTGAGGTAGCCACGCAATAACCCAGACATAAACGCATCCCCAGCTCCGAGTACATTGAGCACTTCCACTCTTACGCCGCGAGCGTTGATACCACCGTCAAGATCGTCTGGTAGCTCACCACTAAATACAGAACAGCCAAGTGGCCCTCGTTTGCAGACCAGTTCCGCATCCGATACTTCACGTACACTCTTCAACGCTTGCAAAGTATCTTCAGACCCTCCAGCAATATGGAATTCTTCTTCTGTACCGACAATAAGGTCAAATAATCCCAGTACCTCTTTAAGTGATGCTGTAACGTTTTCTGACTCAATATAACGTGTTTCACCGTCACCAATGGAAGTCAGACCCCACAATACTGGTCGGTAATCGATATCCAGTGCCGTTTTTACACCATGTTTGCGGGCATATTTCAGTGCTGTTAGCACTGCTTCTCTGGTCTGGGGATGAGATAAATGCGTACCTGTGATTGCTAGACAACGGGCTGAAGCGATATATTCCTCGCTTATATCGTCAGACGTTATTGCCATGTCTGCGCAGTTATCGCGATAAAAAATCAGTGGAAACGTGTCCTCATCTTTGATCCCTAAAATCACCAGCGCGGTCAGGCGTTGCTGATCGGTGATCAAATGGCTGGTGTCTACGCCAAGCCGTTGCAACTCTTCACGCACGAATCGTCCCATATGTTCATCACCAACACGCGCTAACATAGACGATTTCAGCCCCTGACGCGCCGTACCGTAGGCAACATTGCCCGATGACCCACCGAGATACTTTGCGAACGATCCCATGTCTTCTAGACGGGCACCAATCTGTTGCCCATACAGGTCAACGGCCACACGTCCCATACATATAAGATCGAGTTTCTTATCGATGGCCTTCATTTGGTTACTCCTTTAATACTTTGCTGGTTTTAACCGGGGACACCAACCCGGTTTCCAACTATCGCCGAATAAGGTTATTTGTGTTTCACAACCTTTATACGAAACATTTATTTCATTTTCAATGAAAAATGAAATGCAAAATCCAGACTGTGATCCATGGCTATTTTTTACTCAAATCCATTCTTTTCATTTCTAAGATACACATAAAATGAAAAATATTTATCAAAATACCACTCAATATTTTCCGCTGAAACAAAAATTCCACAAATGAAAGACTCAATTAACACAAATATCAAAAACAGGTCACATAAATTTTTTATTTATTAAAAATCAATAACTTAATATTGAACGGTATATTGAAATGTAAATTTCAGTGAGATCGCGATAACAGTTTTAACAATTGAGAAACAATTCGACTGGTCAGAATTCAAACATCCACATATAGTTTCTCACCGACACCAATAAAAAATATTTTTCAAACCAATGAAGTATGTTTTGCAAGTTTGAAAAGATAACGATTGAAACAGCTGAATAGGACTCACAGCCGCATTCAAGCAAAAATGAAATGAAAATTTCATTATGTGTGGAACGCGGTTGAACAAGAACGAAGGAGGCAATGATGCCATCATTACATCAAGGACTTACCATGCTGCTGACCAAGGTGAAACAACTCGCCACTACCTCTAAAACCTTACTTAAAGGCCTACTCGTGACTTCTGGGTTACTTCTACTGACAGCTTGTGGTCAGGAAGAAGCCAAGTCGGACGTCGCACGGGTCGGCGTTGCCATTCCCAACTTTGATGACACCTTCATGGTGTACATGAAAGATGCAATGGACAAATACGCGCAACAATTTGACGGCAAAGTTGAACTGACCTTTGTCGATGCTAAGGAAGATACAGCGAAGCAGTTGGGTCAGGTAGAGAACTTTATCGTCCAGCAAATGGACGCAATTATTCTCGTCCCTGTAAACACAGACGCAACTCAACCAATGACCGACCGCATCCTTGATGCCGGTATTAAGCTGGTGTATCTCAACCGACGTCCTTCTTACCTGCCGGAAAGCGTTTTCTACGTTGGCTCTGAAGAGCTGAAGTTCGGCGAAACGCAGGCGGAATACGCCGCCAACATTAAAGACGGTGGCAACGTGGGTATCCTGATGGGGATGCTGACTCAGGAAGCCGCCATCATGCGAACTAAGGGTGTGGAAGATTTCTTCCAAGACAAACCAAATTTCGATGTGGTTCGTAAGCAAACAGGTCTATGGCAGCGCGCTCAAGGGATGACCGTTATGGAAAACTGGCTCAACTCTGGCGACCAGTTAGACATTATCTTGGCTAACAACGATGACATGGCACTGGGTGCAATTCAGGCTCTACGTGCAGCGGGCAAACTTGATGACACCTTAGTCGTTGGTGTCGACGCTACGCCAGATGGTCTGATCGCAGTTAAGAATGGTTCTCTGAATGCGACGGTATTCCAAGACGGTGGTGGTCAGGCTCGTGGCGCGATTGATGCCGCAGTTGATGCCGTTAAAGGTAAACAGCACGATCAAATTACTTGGATCCCAGCAGAGCTGGTCACACAGGACAACCTAGCCGCGTTCGAAGCGAAACAAAAAGGTTAATGGAATAACAGCGCTCTGCACCTTCAGTGCAGAGCACTTTTTGGAGTAGTAGTTATGAGTCAAGTTTTACTCGAAATGCGTGGTATCACCAAAACCTTCCCTGGTGTTAAAGCATTAGACAACGTTCAGCTTACCCTTAAACAAGGCCGAGTCATGGCATTGATGGGGGAAAACGGCGCTGGTAAATCAACCCTGATGAAGGTGATGTTCGGTATTTATCAGCGTGACAGTGGCACCATTCGCTACAAAGGAGAAGCCGTTGAGTTCTCGGGCGCAAAAGAAGCGCTTGAATCAGGTATCTCTATGATCCATCAGGAACTTTCTCCTATTTTATATCGCAGTATTGCAGAGAACATCTGGCTGGGACGCGAACCGCTTAAGGGACCGTTAAAGCTAATTGACCACGATAAGATGTATCGCGATACCGAAGAGCTGCTGAAAAAGCTCGATCTGGATTTAGATCCACGAACTCCTATGACTGAACTGACGGTGGCAACGATGCAGATGGTTGAAATAGCCAAAGCCATCTCCTACCACTCAGAAATCATCATCATGGATGAGCCAACTTCCGCTCTAACCGACAAAGAAGTCGACCATCTGTTTGAAATCATTGAAATGTTGAAAAGTCGTGGCTGCGCTATCGTCTACATCAGCCACAAAATGGATGAAATTTTCCGCATCTGCGACGACATTACCGTCTTCCGCGATGGCTGCTTTATTGGTGAACGAGAAGCCAAAGAGACCAATAACGAAGAACTGGTGCAGATGATGGTGGGTCGAGATCTTGGTGACGTATTTCCACCTCCGACAGCCAAACCGGGCAAAACTCGCCTCGAAGTGCGAGATCTCTCCGTTGAAGGCGCCTTCAGCAACATTAACTTTGACCTTCACGAAGGCGAAATTCTTGGCATTGCCGGGCTGGTGGGTGCAGGTCGTACGGAACTGATTGAAACTCTGTTTGGGGTTCGCGAGAAAGACACCGGAGTGATCCGCATCAACGGAAATGAAGTGGAAATCAAAACCCCACAAGACGCGATCAGCCACAAGATGGCTTTCCTGACCGAAGATCGTCGCCATTCTGGCTTATATCTGATGCTAGATATCTTTGCGAATACATCTATTGCCCACCTCGACGCGTACCGCAACAAAGTGGTGAATGTGCTTGATGTCCGCAAGATGCGCTCAGACAGCGAAGACCACTGTAAAAAGCTCAGAGTTAAAACCCCCGGCATGTACGAAACCATCGACAACCTCAGTGGCGGTAACCAGCAAAAAGTGCTGCTTGCCCGCTGGATGCTAACCAAACCTGACATTTTGTTCCTCGACGAGCCTACACGCGGCATTGATGTTGGTGCTAAGTCTGAAATTTACAAACTCATGCGTCTACTTACCGGTATGGGTAAGAGTTTGGTGATGATTTCCTCCGAGCTGCCCGAAGTGATGGGGATGAGTGACCGCATTCTGGTCATGCATGAAGGTCAGCTAAAAGGTGCGATTGAAGGACAAGAAGCAACGCAGCAGAAAATCATGTCAATGGCGCTCAATTAAGGTCTCAGATCGTCATTCGTTTATCAGGATTTGTTCACCTGCTTGGCAGGTGATTAAGAAGTAATTCAAGGAATGCAGTTATGATTGCAAAACTGATTAAGGCTACCTCAACCGAAGGCGAGCCAAACAAAAATTTCAAACGTCTTGTCTCTAAGTACGCGATTTACATTGTCTTTGTTGCCATGTGTATCGTGATGACGATTTTGTCTCCGGTATTTTTGACCGTGGCGAACCTGCTCAATGTGGTCACTCAGATGGCCAGTATCGGTCTGCTAGCGTTGGGCGTGACCATCATCATTATCACTCGTGGTATCGATCTTTCATCCGGCTCAGTGCTGGCCGTCGCAGCGGTGGTATCGGCCAGTATGGCGCAAACACTCGACTGGAGCATGCGCATGTACCCGAACATGCCAGAGTTTCCAGTGATCGTGCCCATCATCGCAGCATTAGCGGTAGGTGCATTGTGTGGCTACATTAACGGTGCCTTGATCGCGTACACAGGTATTCCGCCATTCATTGCGACGCTAGGAATGATGATCGTCGCGCGTGGTGCTGCCCTGCTCTACTCTGACGGTCGCCCGGTCAGTAGCCTGATTGACTCCTATCAGTGGATTGGACAAGGCAACATTGCTGGGCTGCCCGTACCTGTGGTGATCTTCATCGTCATGGCTTTTGTCTCCTACATACTGCTCAACTACACCCGTTTCGGTAAGTACGCTTACGCGATTGGCGGCAACGAAACCGCCGCTTACGTCTCGGGTATCAACGTCAATAAATACAAAATTCTGGTTTACACCTACGCAGGCCTTCTGGCGGGTATCGCAGCCTTGATTCTGGCTGCTCGCATCAACTCTGGTCAGCCGGGTCTTGGGGTGATGTATGAGCTGGATGCGATTGCCGCTGCAACCGTTGGTGGTGTATCCCATGCAGGCGGTATCGGCACAATTCAGGGCACCATCATAGGCACTATGATCATGGGTGTGCTCCAGAACGGGCTCGATTTGCTCAATGTTTCTGCGTACTGGCAGCAAATCGTCAAAGGCTTAGTCATCATTTTTGCTGTGATGTTCGATATGAAACGTCACAAGAAAAGCAAATAACGTTTTGTAGGGCTGAAGCTATTGTCCTTTCACGAATATCTTGTCTGATGCTGCGCTCACAACGTCAGCCCTGATATGGCAATAGCTTCTGGGGACTACCCTGTTTGCGCCGCTTTACGTTGCGGCGCTTTTTTCTTCTCGCATCCCGCTTCTGACCATTTTTGGAAGCCATCACTAATCTCGTTCTGAAACAAATATTTCACGACTTTCGAATTTAAGGTATCTTTACGGAAGATTTATTTCAGATTCCGAACCTAGGAGAGTGACATGAAAGCGGCCAATTCGCTCGGAGAGCTGCAGGATCAGATCCGCAATAATTACTCTGACCTGAGTAAGCGACTCCAGCAAGTAGCTAAGTATGTACTTGATAATTCTAACAGTGTTGCATTTGATACTGTTGCCGTGATTGCTCAGCAAGCCGAAGTACCTCCATCGACTCTAATTCGTTTTGCCAGTGCATTTGGCTTCAGCGGATTCAATGATATGAAACAACTGTTTCGTCGCAATCTGGTTGAGGAAACCACCAGCTATACCGATCGAGCCAGACTGTATAAACAGCTAGAGGGAGAACCTCACCCACCAGAAACACCAAAAGACATTCTGGAGGAATTTGCCCGCGCTAATTCTCAGGCAATGAATCACCTTGCCGCTCAAACTTCAGCTGAAAAATTAGAGCAGGCGGTTGATATCCTGCGTAATGCGGAGAATATTTATCTTATTGGGCTTAGACGTTCGTTTAGCGTCGCGTCATATCTGACTTACGCACTACGTCATCTGGATAAGCGCGCTTTCCTTATTGATGGCCTTGGTGGAATGTTCAAAGAACAACTGAGCATGATTGGCCCAAAAGATACCATCGTGTCCATCAGTTTCAGCCCTTACGCGCAAGAAACCGTGATGCTCAGCGAAGTCGCATCCAAAGCCGGTGCACATCAAATTGTGATTACCGATAGCCAAATCAGCCCGCTCGCAGCGTTCAGCGACGTGTGTTTTGTGGTCAAAGAAGCCAAAGTGGATGCATTTCGTTCTCAGTCAGCGTCTTTGTGCCTAGCGCAAACTCTCGCGGTGTCTATGGCCTTCGATCAGGCTGAAAAACTCTAGCCTTCTCAGCGGCAGTGGTCGATCACTGCCGCTTATTTCTTCTTTATACCTGCCAAGGTCAAATCATTGGGCCAAGTGAGGGTTTGATCACTTATTTTTTACAATTCAACGCCTCTAGCCCCTCACTTATTATGTCAATTTTGGAAAAAGACAATGATACTTCTTCCAATAATAGAAGAATACTACTAACTTAAGTGATTGATATTTGGTGATTCAGCTTCCAAAGCGTTCTTTATTGACCAAGAAAACACACAAGTGTGAATTTCTGCTTCTGGTTCGAATTGAGTTTCGAATTTAAAATATGCAAAACCAGAAAATAACAAGCACGTCACAAAGGAAGCAAAGGGACGCCATGAGTAATCAAGCGCTAATTCAGACATTCATCGACATTGTCGGCCAAGACCATGTGTTAACCGATAACAAAAAAACCGAATATTACCGCTCAGGCTTCCGCTCGGGTAAAGGCAAAGCACTGGCCGTTTTGTTTCCCGGTTCATTAGTTGAACAGTGGCGCCTGCTTCAGGCCGCAGTAGAAGCGAACTGCATTGTTATCATGCAGGCCGCCAAAACCGGTCTGACTGAAGGGTCTGCACCAAGTGGTGACGATTACGACCGAGAAGTTGTGGTGATCAACATCATGCGTATTAACTCGCTGCATTTGATTGAAAACGGCAAACAGATCATTAGTTTACCGGGTGTGAGCCTTCACCAACTTGAGAAGAAGCTTAAATCCGTTAACCGTGCGCCTCATTCCGTAATTGGTTCTTCTTCAATTGGCGCAACAGTTGTTGGTGGCATTGCCAACAACTCCGGTGGTGCTTTAGTCAAACGCGGCCCTGCGTACACGGAATTAGCGCTGTTTGGCCAGGTCACCAAAGAAGGCAAACTAGAACTTGTGAATCATTTAGGTATCGAAGGCCTTGGTGAAACGCCAGAAGAAATCCTGACCAATGTTGAACAAGGCAACTTTGACCCTTCTAAGATCATCCACAGTGATGCAATGGCATCAGACAAAGAGTACGAAGCTCGCGTTCGTGACGTCGATGCAGAAACCCCTTCCCGTTTTAATGCAGATTCCAGACGCCTGTTTGAAGCCAGCGGCTGTGCAGGTAAGCTCGCAGTGTTTGCAGTCCGTGTCGATACCAACCCTGTCGCTGAAAAAGAACAGCTTTTCTACATCGGCTGTAGCGATCCAGCGAAGATGACGATGCTGCGCCGTGACATGCTCAGTGGCTTTAAACATTTGCCAGAAATGGGCGAATACATGCATCGCGACATTTTCAATCTGGCAGAAACTTACGGTAAAGATGTCTTCCTGTCGATTCATCATCTAGGCACTGACAAATTGCCTAAGTTCTTTGCGCTAAAAGCAAAAGTTGAGTCGATCCTGAAACGCATTCCGTTTGTATCTAAAGATTTGCCAGATATTACGCTTTACTGGCTCACCAAACTGTTCCCACAGCACCTTCCTAAGCGCATGCTGGAATTCAGAGATAAGTACGAGCACCATCTGATCCTAAAAATGAGTGATGGTGGTATCGATGAAGCGAAAGAATACCTGGAGAACGTCTGGTCTAAGCAGGACGGGTGTGAGTACTTTGTTTGTGATGCTGATGAAGGCAAGAAAGCTCTGCTTCATCGCTTTGCGGCTGCGGGTGCTGCGATTCGCTATGAAACCATTCACTCCAATGAAGTGGAAGACATTCTTGCGCTAGATATTGCCCTGCGCCGAAACGACATTGACTGGGTGGAACAGTTACCAGATGAGATCACCAAAGACTTGGTTATGGGTCTCTACTACGGTCACTTTATGTGTCATGTCTTCCATCAGGATTACATCTTCAGAAAGGGCGCGGATACGAAGAAGATCAAACAGAAAATGCTTGAGCTTTTAACTCAGAAAGGCGCCAAATACCCAGCAGAGCATAACGTAGGCCACCTCTATGAAGCCGAAAAGCAGCTTCAGGAGTTCTACCACTCATTGGATCCAACCAATACCTTTAACCCGGGTATCGGTAAAATGAGTAAATACAAACGTAATTGCAGCTGCTGTAGCGGTTAACAGAAAGGAAAGCGGAGCTCATTGAGCTCCGTTTTACGATTAATTCTTCACAAACATGCCTGAACCGCTCAAGGCTTGATGCTTCTCCAATTCGCCTTCTTGATAAAAACCTATGTGATAAACCGCCATCTGAGATTGACCACTGGTACTTTTCACAAAGCCAATCAGAATGCCGTGTTCACCTCCAAATGGCTTGGTATCTGACTGTCTCAGGTAGGTTTTACACGCCTCAACGTTAGACGCTTCAAGCTTAGTTTCAAAACGCATAATCTGATTATCATTGTACATGGCGAAACCCTTCGGCTCAGTCTTACAGTACTCGACGCCATTGTCTTCAATGAAAGCGGTGACCATCAATGGGCCGTTGTTGACTTGGGTAAATTTGTAACGGTTATAGGCATTAGGTTGGTTGTAAGCATCAATGCTTTTCCATTCTGTATCTGGTAGAGAAGCCAAAACGTCAATCAGTTTCTCAGTTTCAACTTGTTGATACCAAACATTAAAATCTTCTCCTTGGATGCCAGAATCTTCTGAAGTCATCCGAAAGCCATAATCCAGTGTATTAAACTCATAATCATCCAAGTGAATTGACTGAATTTGCGCCTTTTGCACAGCAGAAAGATCTTTTCGCCACTCACCAAAAATCCAGCCTAAGTTCGACAATTTAGCGTTGCGTAATGAGCTACTAAGCACCTCACCACTTGGTTTCACTTGCTTAGAAGCATATTCCATTGCATCACTCACTGTTGACTGAGCGACTTCATACCCAGCCGACACTTCTACTTTGTGGTAATCGTTTGAAGCATCTACACTCACCGACTGGCTCCAAAACTGTTGCTCACCTGTATAGTGATAACCAATGCCTATCCCCATGTAACGCGGTGATGTATCACTGGCACGTAGAATATCGTCACTTCCATTTCCTAGTGTCGCAACATAGATCCCCATCGGATAAACAACACGGCTTTGACCACCATTAATATTATTTTTGCCAGTGCTTCCAGCATCGCCAGAACCACCACCGCCACAACCAACAAGTAACGTAGTTAGTACCGAAACCGAAATCGCCGCTCTTTTAAACATAAGTTTTCCCACTCATCACATACTCAACTGAGACGTATGCACACCAGAACATCATGGAATCTGACGTGTATAAATCGATGGAGGGAAGTATCCGCACGGATGTCGTTAAATCAAAAAACGTTTCAACACTAAACTTAACAGCACATTTTTTTACATCTAACACACTGAATAATAGGAAGAACAACGAGGCTTCTTACAGAGCGTATTTAGCAATTTTTACACCACAGAGAGGGAGAAGAACATCCACTCCACTGATTAGAATGGTGAGTTCAACCCAAGGTCACGTCTGCTTGGCTCCAGCCAAATTTGTCGCACAGCACTTTGAGTTGGTTCAGCTCATTTTGAGTCTGTTCGACCAACCAATTAAGGATTTCACTGATCATGGGAGAATGATTGCGTTGATAACAGTAGTACTGCCAGTCGCTATGTTGAAGTGAAAGCTGTTCAGGGCATTTGAGAAACTCACGCTTGAGTTCAGGTAATACCAACAGCAGATCCGTCACTGTCACTCCCTGGCCGGATAGGCAGGCACTTAGCGCTAAATCCAAGCTGAAGAACACAGTATCCCTGCCCTTTTTCGCCCCTTTCAGATCAGCGTTGCTTAACCAGTTTTTCCAATCCTGATGATCAAGGGTGGCATGCAGATGTGGCAACGTCAGAACGTCACTTAACTGAATATGTTGCTCAGAGAGGGATTCAGCGTAAACCGGCGCCATAAACTCATCACGAAGAAAGGTCACATCTGAGCGATTCTGGTATCGCTCACGCTTTCGCGTGTTCACGATCAGCAGATCACAGTCTTCAGAATCAAGCGGTGGATCTTCTTCAATCGATGGGATGATAACAATCTCGTGTTCAGGGTATCGCTCGTTGAGCATCGCAACCTTAGGCATCAGAATACGCGTGGCGTAACTGAGCGCACTTTTTATCACAATACGCTTCTTATTCGGTACCGCCCACTGAGCAATCAAGCTGTCTAGCGCAACGTAGTTTTTGCGCAGCACTTCATAGAGATCTTTCCCTTGCGTTGTTAACTCAATCGCTCGGTGTTTTCGGATCACTAGAGATGCTTTTAGCTCATCTTCAAGTTGCTTTATCTGACGGCTGACTGCACTTTGGGTAACGTTAAGCTCATCAGCCGCTTTGGTAAAGCTCATAAGTCGCGCCACAGATTCAAAGACTTTCAATCCGTTGTGTGAATAAGGGAGACGGTTATAAGGGGACATAATTCACTCGCATGATCTGAACTCATGTAAGAGTGGCATAAATGTCATTTGAAGGCTAGCCAGCAAACTCGTACCTTATTGTGATAACGATCACGAGGCACACAATGAAAAAAATTCTCTCTCTGGCATTTCCACTGATAATTTCGCAGCTCATCGCAATGGCACTGGTTCTGACTGATGTCTGGATGATGTCGCGACTCAGTGTGTCTGCGCTAGCAGCTGGAGGATTGGGTGCGTCCATCTACAGTTTCGTCTTTATTGTGGCGAGCAGCACCGTGGGTTGTGTGGCGAATTTAATTGCGATTGCTTATGGTCAACGTATTGCGAGGCCGGAATACGGCAATCAGCAAATCCGCTTAGCAGTAAAAGGGGCTGTACTACTGACAGTGATCCTGTCTGCGATCTTAACCTTGTGTTTTGCATATGCACCGCAACTACTGGCACTGGCGAAACAACCTCAAGAACTCGCTGGCCCAGCTATGGAATACCTAGACGCATTAAAATGGGCCATGTTGCCGTCTCTGATGCTACTGGTGTTGCGCGGCTTAACCAGTGCGCTCGGTAATGTACGTTCAATCATGGTGATGTCATTACTGACGGTTGCGCTCAACGTACCTATCAGCTATTTGCTTGCTTTCCAGCTAGAGCTTGGCTTGGCAGGACTTGGCGCGGGTACCACTTTAGCGGCATTCATTGTGATGCTGGGCTACGGCTACTGGGTGTTTAAGCGCCCTGAATACAAGCCGTTTGCGCCGTGGAAAAATACAGAAGAATACTCGCTGTCATTGCTTAAACCTTTACTGGCGATGGGCTTGCCTATTGCACTGGCTGCGCTGCTTGAGCATGGCTTGATCTACGGTGGCACTTTGATGGCAGGTACCATCAGTATCGCCGCGCTCGCATTGCACCAAATTCTGCTGCAATGCCTGAGCTTTACTTGGAACATCAACTTTGGCTTCTCGCAAGCCGCAGCAATTTTGGTCGGTCAGGACTACGGTGCGGAAGACTATGATGGCATTAAGCGCACCGCCCTGCGCAGCTTTGGCCTGACGACAGTACTCAGCGTAGTGCTAGCGGGCGTGTTTATGTTGTGGCCTGAGCTGATTGGTTCCATTTTCAATCTGGATGCTGAGCTTTCAACACTGCTCGTCGCCGTTCTATGGGTAGTCGCGCTCTCTTTCATTGTTGATGCGTGGCAGCTACTGGCGATTAACCTGCTTCGCGGCATGAAGATCGTTGTTGGCCCGACTGTAGTGACGGCTGTCGGCTACTGGCTGTTTGGTCTACCTGCTGCATGGCTGCTACTGCCAGACTTTGGTTTAGGCGGTATCTGGGGCGGTATCGGTATTGGTCTAGGCGTCACAGGTGTGTTGCTACTTGTTCAGCTTCTGCTGGCGATTAAAAAGCAACGCAATACAGATTCTCTTGCCGTAGCCATGGGTTAGTCGGTAGTATCGCTTCGACCATGAGTGAGAGAAGCGATGACAGACCTCGATATTGAATTTGAACATATTTTTCTGGAAGTAAAAGCCGAACGCTGGCACAGCATCGAGCGATTCTATTTCAGCTACTTTTGCTTCCGGGAAAATTACCTCACCAAGAAAGGTAAGCCCGATTGGGAGCTTGCTCGCCAGCGCTGCCCTCGTTCCCGCTCCCTCACTATCATTAAGCACGCTGAGCTTGAGCCGCTGGTTCCGCACGAAGTGATCACCGGAGAAATCAAACGTTACTGGCGTGATGGTTTACTCACACCAAGAGCATTACGCCGTATTCTCGACAGCCTTCTGGATTACGCGACCATTACCAAAGCAGAAAAGAACGTCTTAAAACAAGCAGGCTTTCTCAACGCAATGCCAGCCTTTTGGTATCAATCCAAAGACAAATCACCGATATCAAGGTTCGCAGCCGCAAATATCGAGATGCAAGACCAATCAAGAGATTAGCGCCTACGATGAATTCTGGCGGGCAACACCGTAATTCCTGTTTTCATCTCCGGCTGCTTTAGAATGGCTTGTCCGTAATCAAATAGTGTCTGAGCAATCAGATCGCAGTCCTGTTCAACCGAGTCAATTTTCACAGGTAAGCAATCCAGAATGTCGTAGTTATCGAAGGTCGCCAAGCGAATATCTTCATCCAGCATGTTCTTCTCGGTCAGAAAACGCAAAACCCCTTCCAACAATGAATACGAGGCGGTATACACGGCTTTAGGTAGACGCCCTAGATCTTCTACAGCCAGTGCCATGAGCTCGTAGCCTGACTCTGGTTGATAATCCTTGGTATACACGTAGCGATCATCAAAACGCACACCTGCATCCTTAAGCCCGAGCTGATAGCCCTTAAAACGATCTCGGCTCGTAGACAAGTTAAGCTGACCACCGATATACACGCACTCTTCACCACTTAAGGCTAATTGAGCCACCACTTCCTTCGTCGCTTGCTCAGCATTGGTTTTGATATTGATGAAATGGCTATCTTCTAATATACGGTCAAAGAAAATTACTGGAGTGCTTGGGCTGATAGGTTGATAGAAGGTATCATCCATCATGCAAGTTGCCACTAACAGGACATCCACCTGCCGTTCAATCAAGCTCTTTACTGCCTGTTGTTCCTGTTCATGATCATCGTCGGACGAGGCGATAAGTAGCTGATAACCATTATTCCGACACAGTATTTCCAACCGTTTAGCAATGTTCGCAAAACCCATGTTCGCTAAATCCGGAATGACTAAGCCTACGGTATAGGTCTGCTTAGACTTGAGCGCTCTGGCGTAGATACTCGGCTTGTAATGATACTGTTCAGCAATAGCCTGTACTTTCTCCACCGTGTCTTCATGAATACGGTGCTTTTTTGCGTGTCCATTGAGCACAAAACTCACTGTTGACTTGGAAACACCCGCCAATGCTGCGATGTCTGCCAATTTCAGTTTTTTACCTGCCATTATTCTCTTTTCCTACTCGGTGTCTTTATCAGCCTGCCTTGCTGCTAGCTCAATCAACGCCACTGCGCTCTCATGTTTAGACTCTGACAATGATCACAATTTGATCTTTATCGTGATAAATGATCTCTACAAACCTAGATCGCTAAACCGTTTTAGCCATACAATCAGCTTAATTTAGTTAAGTAAGAGATGCAATGATGAAGAACAGAGTTTGGGTAACAGGAGATGCGGTTGTAGACCTGATTCCAGATAGCGAGTCCAGCTACTTGAAGTGCCCAGGTGGCGCACCTGCTAATGTGGCAGTAGCCATCGCCAGATTGGACGGTGACGCCGCTTCTGTTGGTCGTGTCGGGCAAGATCCCCTCGGCCGTTTTATGCAACAGACACTCAAGCAAGAGCAAGTCGATACGCGGATGATGATACTCGACGAAGCACAGCGCACTTCGACCGTTATTGTTGACCTTGATGATTCTGGCGAGCGAAGCTTTACCTTTATGGTCAAGCCTAGTGCAGACCAATTCCTTGAAACCAGTGACCTACCGACCTTCACCCAGGGTCAGTGGCTGCACGTATGCTCAATTGCGCTAGCGAACGAGCCAAGTCGCAGCAGCACACTGGAAGCGATGCGTCAGATTAAAGCCGCAGGTGGATATGTAAGTTTTGACCCTAACTTAAGAGAAGAGGTATGGGCAAATCCAGAAGAGCTCAAACCTGTCGTACGTGAAGCAATTACGCTGGCCGATGTCGTCAAGTTTTCGGATGATGAGCTGTTATTTTTGACAGGCAGCGATACCCTTGAACAAGGTGTGGAAGCACTAAAACCGTTTAAAAATACACTAGCCTTAATCACTCAGGGGGCGAAAGGTGCGTTAGTCCTGTTTGAAAAAACACAACAGCTTATTGCCAGCAAAGCAGTATCACCCGTTGATACTACAGGGGCAGGCGATGCTTTTGTCGGAGGCTTGCTCGCTAAGTTGTCTCAATATAATGACTGGCAGCAGCTTGAGGTCATTCATTCTGCGGTAAAATGGGCTAATGGCTGTGGCGCACTTGCTACTACGCAGAAAGGCGCTATGACTGCCCTACCTTGCTATCAGGCTCTAGAGGAATATATTCAGAGGTAATTGGAAGGAAATTCTGGATAAAAAGGCAGAGAGTTCTGCCTTTTTATCCTAACTCACCTACACGGAAACTCAACAATTCAGGGAACACTTCAATACCCTCACAGCTCGCTCACCCATGCATTTGAATTGGTGATGCAAGTCATGACGGTTTCTTCAAGGAGCTCAATATCTTTCAGTAAAGACTCCAAAAGTTTCCAGTTAGAACTTTCTATCGCTTCTGCTATTGAGAGTAGAGAACCTAATACCCCCTTCCTATGTATGAGGGCCTCGGTGATCACATCAGATAATGACAAAGACGAAACAATGTCTTCCAATGCCATATCTAACAAACCTTCAACAAGTGAAAGCATTCCACAGAGATAGGCAGAATCCGCTAAATGAGGCTGTCTAATGTTAGCTGCTAACTCTTCCAATAGTTTTGCTCTTGTGAGTAAATTCCTGAGAATAATGTTAGGTTTACTAGGCGAAAGCGCCGACAACGTTGTGTAGGTGACATACTTTCTTATTCTGTCATTGCCTAGATATGCTAAAGCTTGCTGCGTACTTTCTATAGATCTATTGAGTCTGGAATCATTGTTAACAAAATTTAGAAGCTGGACCGATAAGATTGGGTTTCTTTCTATGACTTGATTGACCTTATGAACTTCAATGTCTCTTTTTGCAACAAGGGCTGAAAGCTTAAAAATATCAACGGCAGACGCAGACAGTTTTTTTGTTTTTATCAGCTCTGGTTTTTGATAAAAATACCCTTGAAAGTAGTCGAAACCACACTGACAAGCTTGTTGGAATTCAGTGTTATCCTCTATTTTTTCCGCAATAAACTGAATGTTGGAATGCTGAAAATCACGAATGATTCCAGCGCATTCTTTCATTGAAAGCGCTCTAAGATCTAATTTAATAAAATCAATGAGTTTATAAAATCGGTCCCATTCAGGAGAAGGTTCAAAATCATCCAGTGCCACAAGGTAATTTTTTTGTTTTAACTCACTCACAGCATTGAAAAGCTCGTCAGTTGGGCTGCATGATTCGAGGATTTCTACAACGATATCATTTGAAGAGAAATCAAAGGGTACGCCTTCTATCAGATCTTTATATTCAAAATTCACAAAGCCTTGTTTGTTGTCTAAGTTTTTCTTTTGAAAGGTAAGAAATTGCTCAGAAAGAAGACGCATGGTGACACTTTTTGCATTTTCTGACTGGAACGCATTTGTATCACTTTCTCTGTATAGCAACTCATAGGCGAATAATTCCTTGTTCTTGTCGATGATAGGCTGCCTAGCGACAATTGATAGTTTGCTACTCATAGTATTACCTGACGTTTTTTTTAATTAGAATTCTTATCGGTTTGCTAAAAAACTATAGTACAGAGCATTGCAATTGTGCGATTTGAAGGGAGTAAGTCAGAAAATGAGATACCGCTTAATCTCTTCATTGGTTATTTTCAGAACAACAAAAAACGGCACCCAAAGGCGCCGTTAGAAACAACAAAGCAATACATTTTATTCAAACACAGGTCGGAAGAAACTTCTCTCGTAGCTGACGATACAATCGGTCTCTTCGGCGAACTTAAATGCTGTCATACACGCTTCGTCTTGGAAAGACTTATAGCGATACTCATCATAGGCTGTCAGGCTTTCAAAGGTGAACAATGCCAGTGCGATATTGCTAGCACCTTCCGAAGGCAGAAAGTAGCCGTTGTGCTGACCGCCAAATTTCTCTACCAGAGGGATCCACATTTTGGCGTACTCCTCAAACTCTTTGACCTTCTTCGGGTTGATAACATATCGAATGTAACAGGTGACCATTTCTCTACTCCTTGATTTGAATCCATGCCTTAATGTCTGGCTAATTAACTTACGCCTTAAAGCGGTCAATCGCCAGTGTCAGATCCGTGGCCTGACTCGCCACTACAGTGGCAGACTGCGCGTTTTCGGACACAGCGCCTACGTTAGCGTAAGTTAGGTCACGAATAGTATTAACGTTACGAGCGATCTCTTCTGAGACCGTGCTTTGCTGTTCCACTGCCAGCGCAATTTGCGTGCTGCTGTCGAGGATGTGTTTCATCTCTTCCATAATCGCTTTGATATGACTTAGGGCCTGCTCTGACATGTCTACGCTGTCTGCCCCTTTGTTGCTGCATGACTGAATCGTAGAAACTACCGTTTGAGTCTGCTGTTGTACCGCGCTGATAATATCGGAGATTTCCGCGGTTGAACGCTGCGTCTTTCCTGCGAGTGTTCTAACTTCATCAGCAACTACAGCAAAGCCCCGTCCCTGCTCCCCTGCTCGTGCGGCTTCAATCGCAGCATTGAGAGCTAAGAGGTTCGTCTGCTCTGCAATTTCACCAATCACATTCAACACACTGCTGATCTGATCAGACAGTGCCAGCAAATGATTCACTTCACCACGGGCAGTGGCTAAGTCTTCTGAAAGCGATGAAATGGTATCACGTGTTTCCACAATATCATTAAAGCCAAGCTGAGCTGTGTCGTAACTTCTCTGAGTGTTGTCCGCAGCGCTTTCCGTTGTGCTGGCGACGTCTTTGATTGTCTCACCCATTTCAGTTACCGCCGCTGCAACACTATCAGTTTCAATCTGCTGCTGGCTTAACGCCTGTTCGGTATCCACGCTGCTTTGTTGTAACTGAGTAGAAGCGGCTCCCAGCTCATTGACGCTGCCTTGCACACGAGATATCAGCCCCTGAATACTAGCCAGAAGGCTATTAAGCTGCCCTGCCATTTCTGCGATTTCATCTTTTCGATCGGTATTGGCTTTAAGAGTCAGGTCATGTGTATTGGCAATAGTCGACATCATATCGCTTAGCTGCTGGATGTTGCTCTGAACACTGCGGATAAGGAAGTACGAGCCCAATAAAAGTAACCCGGCAACAAAGATGACAGAGCCAGCAATGAAACGCTCAATACTAGCCTGAGCGCGTTCAATTTCTGCATCTAGTGTCGATTCAATACCATGGAAGATAGTAAAGATGTCAGTGAACAGCCCTTTCATCTCATGCTTGAGGTGTTCAACTTGCGCAGCATCAGAATCATAACTCACCGCTAACATTTCCAGATCTTTGCGGTACAGAGTAATTTTCTTACTTAAGGTAGGAAGTTGACGAACAACGATGCCAAGTGCATCAAGATCATTGGAAAGCATGCTTGATAGGGTCTGGAAGTCCGCATACTCGGCCTTGAACTCTTCGAGTTTACTAGCATCTGGCGTGTCTAAAAACTCATATTCGATACGATTCATCTCTAATAGTGAGACTTCCATATCTTTTACTTCAATTAGGGTTTTCTCAAGCTTGAGCAGTTTGAGGTTACTCAGCTCAGTAATGGTTACAATGGCAATAAGCGCAAGAATAGAGAGGCCGGTAAGGCCAAATAGTTTTGTTTTTATGGTCATGGTCTTTCTCAATGAAGCAGGCTCGCAATAACTACTTATTTTTATAATGGTTTTTGCGCTTTGTAACATGTTGTTACAACCATGTCACCCTTACATTGGCGCAAATTTTCTTTTTCTTAATAGTTGTCTATTGTTTGATTCTTAATCTACGGCTTAAAGAGGCAAATATCGTCATTTAAGATGCAATCAGTAGCACAACAAAACGGGTATTCAACCTCCCAAACAACAAGACATTGGCTGCGTTCTGAGCTCAAAACGTATATTTATCAAACATCCCATCACTATATTGTTCAGAAAATAGGTACGACCACACAATGAAAGCACTATAGGAATTGATCGAGTTATATACGCACTCAAAGATTAAAGAGTGAGCAATTCAACGGCGCAGGCGGATGTATTAATGCTCACCTGAGCTGCGGCTCTTACGAGAAGGTCCAAAACTATGAGTATGACATTGTATGAAGCGAATCGTTTTCAGCCAGATATCTGCAAGTCTCTGACAACAGAGTGGCTTGGTGAAATGATGAAGGGCTCGCACTATGGAAAGCTCTGGTGTACTCACGCCAACGGAGCGACAGAAAATGGAGAGTTTTATCAACGGCATCACCTTGATCAGGCACAGTTGGAATGCACTCAACAAATTCAGTCGATGAAAAACATTCAGACCTTGTTATCCAAGACGCCATTTATTCAGAAACATCCTGCGGAAGCTATGAGCTTATTATCAGCGCGTGGCGCTGCAATTGAGTCTCTCTCAACTCAGAAAACACAAAAGGTGATGCTGTCGCGAGTGAGAAACATGAAAGTTGTCCGCTCAACAAACCAAATTGATATCAATGGGTTGAAGGCTGAATTTTCCAAACTGGATAGCAATAAGCGCTTTTATCTGATTTCAGTGCGCGCGAGCAGTGGCTCACACGCCATTGCGGTAGCGTCGAGTAAAGCCAAGGGCTTTTTCAGCCCATCGGGTTACCTCTATTACTACGATCCAAATCTGAAGAAAGTTGTGAGATGGCGCAGACGCACCGATTTAAAACGCTTTCTGGATAAGTCGTTACTGTCAGATTACCGCTCAATCAATGGCATCTGGCAGGTTGCGCCTGTGTAAACGATACGAATAAAAAAAGGCTACTCAATTGAGTAGCCTTTTAAAATCTTACGCGCTTGGCTCTTCGCCAAATATAGCTTCAATGTCTGAATACCGGTTACGCCAACCCACCGCCGCAGTCAGTTACCTAATCAAGCAAATGGCGGTCGTGCTGCTTTGAGTGTTTTTAATCTGGCGGTCTGACAGCCATGCAACAGTGAAATACCTGTCGCTGCCTGCTCAACGAAAACTCGTGATGTCATCACTGCCTGGCCATGGTTTACAAAAACTTCTATTGAGGAAGTATCGGCAAGAATGCGCAGTTGAATCTTATCAGTATCGATCTTGAGTTCTCTTTGAGTATCTACCGCTCGATTCAGTGTCTGGCTGCGGTCCAGTATAAGTGTTTGGCGATCTTCATCTGCGTACAAGACAACTTTGTGCTGGCTACTTTCAAACAAATTCAGGCTCTGCCCCCACTCCAGCTCAACTTCAAGATCGAACGAGTTACGATCCAAGCGATACGGCTCATCGGTTAACTCAATGTGGCGTTGGCTATGAACGAGTTCTTCGAGTTCCTTAACAGGCCATTGGTACAGCCGTCCGTTTTGGTAACTGAGCTCACGCATACAAGTGAGCTGATGCACCCAACCATTTTCGCTGCTTGGTTGGTCAACTTCATCTGGTAACCCCATCCAGCCACACATCACCCGCCGGCCATCCGGTGTTTCAAGTGTCTGAGGGGCGTAAAAATCGAAACCATAATCCAGATGTTCAAACTGCGACAAAGATAAACCATTTTCCAAACAAGCTTTAGCAATCCCGTTGTGATGAGGAATGGTGTTGTGCTTAGAGAAAGATTCAATCCCTTGTGGTCCGATGACGACAAGCATCTGCCCATCGAGTTCAAACATGTCAGGACACTCCCACATGTAGCCAAAATTCCCCAGTTCTTCACCATAAAGCGCATCAAACTTCCAGACCCTAAGATCTGTTGAGGTGTAAACAGCCAGGCGTCCTTTTAGGTCCGTAGTTTGTGCACCTAACAACATAAACCATTGGTTTTGATGTCGGACGATTTTAGGGTCACGAATGTGCGCGGTAACTCCATCGGGTAACTCACTGATAACCGGCCCATGTTTATCGAAATTCACACCATCTTTGGATGTGGCAAGACACTGAGTTGTGTGACGTTCGCGATTCTCGCCAATACGAACATTACCCGTATAGAACAGCATCAACTCAGAGCCATGACTGAGTGCGTGCCCAGAGAAGACACCATGGCTATCAAACCAATCAGATGGTGTGAGCGCAACTGGTTGCCACTGCCATTCAATCAAGTTTTTGCTGATTAAATGTGCCCAGTATTTGTCTTTGTGGGTACAGCCATGGGGATACCATTGATAAAACAAGTGATACTGCCCGTCATGGTAAACAAAACCATTAGGATCGTTGAGTAACCCCTGTGGTGGAGAAATGTGCCAATCGGGTCGAAACGGACAATTAACCGCGTCGAGCGCGTGTTCAAGCTCCAACCTTTGTTTTTCGCCGATACGCTGTCCTATAGACAGCAGATCCGCGGGACTTAATGAGTCTGGAATTGGGAACTCTACTTGATATTCATCTAGTACAATTTTGATTTGAGAACCTGACACAGTGCTCGCCACTCGCGAACAATCTCTGATTGCAAATATCAATCGACCTTGCGGCATCAGAACTCTTGTTATGTTTGTCTCACCACCACACTGGGTGATCAGGCTTTCAACCGACATCTTTAAAACCTAAAAGTTGGGAACGTTTGCAAAATACACTATTTGTTCTATTTGAACAAGATCAGTAGATACTCGCCATCACTATTCAGGTGGTGACAGAGTGTATAGAAACGAAAATAAATACGCCGAATCCGGTGAGATTCAGAAATTGAAAATGGCTTCCGGCACTAAGCTAACACCTGACCGGAAGCCTTTTTATCGAGCAATGATTCTTTGAAAACTCAGGGTTAGAACCAAGTTTCCATTTGTAGGGCAAACAAGGTTTCACCACCTTGTCCCATTGTGCTGGCACCTGAATCCAAGCTTACTGAGTAGTTGTCCAGATCTTCACTCCAGTCAACGTAACTTACAGCAAAGCGAATTTCAGGGCGGTCAAAGAATCCAGCTGACGTCGCCAGCTTCACAGTCGGAGCCACCGTTAACTTGTAGAAGCTACCGTCTGCTTTTTCCACGCTGTTATCTAGATCCATGTACTGGTAGGAGCCTTCATAAACCATCTCAAAGTTCGAATTTAGCTCTTGAGCCAATCGAACGTTAACAGATGCCCATAGGAATTCATCGTTATCTTTAACACGGTCTTTGCTCATCTCAGCCATAAATGCGGGTGCGATGCGCCAGTTATCGGAGAATTTAGTGACACCATAACTAAAGATTCGAACTGCCTGAGCATCATCATTCAGATCACCATCAGAACCAATACCTTTGAGTGATGCACCAAGGCCCTGGCCAATCAATACACCAGACTTCGAGAAGCCCTCGCTGACACCGAAAAAGTCATTGCCATGGTAGGCTAACATTGCATGCAGGCCGTCTTCTGCTCGCTCTGTGGGTGATGATGAGCTGGTTGAGCGGTCTGCATTATCGTTTGATTTCATCGCGTTGAGCATTAACTGCCATGAGCCAAAATAGTTGTTCATAGTCGCTACATAGTTCTCCACATCAGTACTTGAACTATCGATTTCGCCAAAATCGCGGTCATAAAGAGAGAAGTTTGCTTTCCAGTCCTCAGCTAGTTTCACATCATACAGACCGGCGCCCGTACCAGAGAGAAATACGATGTCAGAATCAAAGAAATGGATATCGAAATTGTCTCTATCAAATCTCTTACCCGCCCAGATTTTCGCATCTTCAAACGCACCGCTAAACCAGGTTAAATCAGAGAACTCTGTGTACACCTGTCGAACGTTTAGCTGACTATCGCTTGCCGTCCATTCATTGTTAGTTTCGACACTGTCCGCCAACATGATTTTGTAATACGCTTTTGAACCATCTTCGGCCACGCGATTATGAACAAGGTTCGCTTCCAGATAGTTGTCATCTTCAAGACCAAGACGTCCAACCGGAGCACCTAAGGTTCCTGCCGCCGTCATATATGGGCCACTTCCTGTCGCACCATTCAGGCTATCATTAATCAACAACCCTGCTCGCGCATAACCGTGGAACTCAAAGCTTCCGGCAGATTTTTCAGCCTCTTTTGCTACTTGCTCGGTTTGAGCTAGGCGGCTTTCTAATTCCGATATCCTTGCTTCAAGAGAAGCCATATCGTCTTGAGAAAAGGCATTAGGTGTGATTGCCAGAGTGACAGCACACGCAAGTAAAGACTTCATATTGTTCATTCTAATTCTCCATTGAGTAAATAACTTGGATTCAGCAGCAAACGTTCCCAGTTAATTCACAACCAATGCGAACCGTCGAATTTTAGGTCTATAAACCTCAATACTCGTTCTCGATTTATTTACTTCACCTCAGTGATAGTGAGTGGACTATAAATACATTTTCGGTAACGTTCCCGAAAATAATTATGAAAACAGAATACTCATCACGAATATCTATAGAAGTGTGATCTTATATAATGAGAGGATTTTCATATGTGGGAATAAAAACGCCTGAAACGAAGTTCAGGCGTGGAAAGGCTAGCAGGTTTCGCGCTGTATATTCTGAAAAGTCAGTACAACTTTACTCATCACCTGAGGTTTACCCTCAATCAATTCAAGCAGCACATCCGCACCACTTTCTCCTGCTTTATCAAATGGATAACTAAACGTCGATAAACTTGGAGAAACAACAAAACCAAGCTCATCATTACCTACTCCCAGTATTTTAACTTGCTCACCAACCACTATGTTTTCTTCCTGCAGTGCTTTAATTGCACCAATGGCAATTCGGTCAGTTGCACAAAAAACACCATCAACCTGAGGATATTCTTTAATAAGACGCCGCATATTGGCGTAACCAGATTCAATGCTGAACTCTCCGTGACAATGGAACAATAACTCTTGTTCACTGTGCATCGTAAGCGCTTGCTTCAATCCATCAGAACGCTGTTTATCTACGGCGAGGTCTGAATCCGCTACTCCAATAAATCCGATATTTTCGCATCCAGCATTGAGCAAACGCTTTCCTGCTTCGTACCCTACACGCAGATCATCATGGACAATACTCGGGATATTAAATAGTGAACCATCCTGGCCAATTAGAACAATCGGAGCTCTTGACTGAGAAATGGCTTCAACCAACTGAGTGTCAATGTGTGTCGCATACAGAACAATACCCTCCACTCGCTTTTGATTGAATAAACGAATGAACTCGATCTCTTTCGAATCAGATTGCTGAGTGCTGGCCAGCAAAACATGCTTTCCTGCCTTTTCAAATATGCGGCTTAGGCCATCAACACCTTGAGACGTGGCATTAGATGAGACTCGCGGCACAATGACACCCACCAAATTGGTTTTCTGTGATTTGAGATCTTTCGCCACTTGATTGACCACATAGCCCACTTCGTCGACAGCTTTCATGACTTTCAACTTGGTCGCTTCTTTTACACCATACTCGTTGTTGATCACACGAGAGACTGTGGATTTAGATACTCCGGCCAGTCTGGCGACATCGTGCAGGCTTGCCATGTCTATGCCTTCATTAAGTTATTGGGAATGTTTGCAAAAGTTACCAGAATCTGACGGAATTTCCACTTCGCCCAATCGGTTTAGCAAAAAAGTTTAGCCGATCCAACTCACATTACCTTTTATTAACCTTTGACTGACACTGACAGATAGAGAAGAATTCATTTTGCAAACGTTCCCAGAAAAATTTACTGCCTTTTTGAACTATAAATTATTAGCAAAATAATAATCGGGGTTTGGAATGAATTATCCAAAAATTGCCAGAGAGCTGCTGGAGTTACTTGGAGGTAAAGACAACCTTCAAGCACTCGCCCACTGCGCGACGCGACTGCGCCTTGCACTGAAAGACGATTCAATCATTAATGAAGAAGCGATCAGCAACTTAGATGGCGTCAAAGGCCAATTCAAAGTTGCTGGACAATATCAAATCATTTTTGGTTCAGGCATTGTTAATCAGGTACACGCTGAAATGGCGAAGCTGACGGGCATGGCAGACATGTCGACCAACGATGTGGCCAGTGCGGGTGCACAAAAACAGAATATCATTCAGCGTGCAGTGAAAGGTTTATCCGACATTTTTGTACCTATCATCCCTGCAATTGTCGCTGGTGGTCTGTTGATGGGTCTGTTCAACGTATTGACAGCGAAAGGCCTCTTCATTGACGGTCAATCTCTGATTGATGCCAATCCGGGGCTTGCTGATCTCGCTAGCATGATCAACACATTCGCTAACGCACCTTTTGTTTACCTTCCTGTTTTATTAGCGTTTTCTGCCAGTAAGAAATTTGGTGGAAACCCGTTCCTCGGGGCAGCTCTGGGTATGCTGATGGTGCATCCAGATCTGCTGAACGGCTGGGGATTCGGTGGAGCAAGCGTAGCCGGGACAATCCCGACATGGAACATCTTTGGTTTCGAAATCCAAAAAGTCGGTTACCAAGGTTCAGTTCTACCTGTATTGGTTTCTGCCTTCATCCTTGCCAAGGTTGAAAATGGCCTACGCAAGGTGATTCCTTCTGTGCTGGATAACCTCCTAACGCCGATGCTGGCGATTTTTATCACAGGTTTCCTGACCTTTACATTGGTTGGTCCAATCACGCGTGATATTGGTTTCCTGCTTGGCGATGGCCTGAACTGGCTATACGATTCTGCTGGTTTCATTGGCGGCGCACTGTTCGGCTTCATCTACGCACCGTTTGTGATTACCGGCATGCACCATAGCTTTATCGCAATTGAAACTCAGTTGCTCGCCGATATTGCAGTCACTGGCGGCACCTTTATTTTCCCTATCGCTGCCATGTCTAACATCGCACAAGGTGCTGCAGCATTGGCGGTTGGCTTTACCACTAAGGACAATAAACTTAAAGGAATTGCAATGCCTTCGGGTGTCACTGCTCTACTGGGTATTACCGAGCCGGCCATGTTTGGTGTCAATCTTAAGCTGCGTTATCCGTTTATTGCGGCGATTATCGGAGCGGCATCGGCCAGTGCATTTATTACTCTGTTTAACGTCAAAGCTCAGGCATTAGGTGCTGCGGGTCTACCTGGCGTGATTTCGATTGTGCCTGACAAGATAGGCTACTATGTCACAGGCATGGCTATTTCATTCGTTATAGCGTTTGCTCTAACGCTAGTTCTTGGTGCTCGCTCCGGCCAAGAGTCAGGCAACGCTGCAACAACATAGCTAAGAGCAGTCCCCCGTAGCTAAAACATGTTTTTAGCTCACTCCTACCCCGCCTCAGGCGGGGTATTTTACTTTTTGGTGCTCCCTACTCGAATGTGTAGCTTTATCAACATTGGTAACGCCAGATAGGACACTATAGGAACAATGATTCCAACTGAAACCAAAGTGATGACAAACGGATGCTCACTGACTTGGGCTTGTACCCAGGCAGGAATAAAAAACACTAATGGTAAAAGAATAATAAAAGTATATAACGCCACCCAATGACGATTGGGTGGCGAACCATTACGCTCACCACTCATGATTATCCCCTTGCGAAATAGCTGTTCATCACGTAACCGTATTTGGTGGTGTGCTCAACCAAAACCTGACCTAACGCTTCACCGTGCTCACTTCTCCAGTCGTTCATTAGCTCAGCCAGAACTGAAGCCCATGTTGTCACTTTCACACCAGCCTGAGTCAGTCGTTGAATCGTCACTTCCTGAACCGTTTTGTTCCACGTGCCAGATGCATCAATCACTGCGTAGACATCGTAACCTTCTTCAACTGCTGACAGTGCGGGGAAAAGTAGGCATACATCCGTTACGATACCTGCCATGATGATCTTTTTGCGACCTGTTTTCTCAATCGCCTGTTTGAACGCTAAACTATCCCAGGCATTGATTTGCCCTTCGCGCTCGATCACTTCCTCACCAAGTACTTGGGTAATTTCCGGCATCACAGGGCCATTTGGACCTTCCGGTAAACTGGCTGTGACAACTGAAGGCAGTCCGATCGCTTTCGCTGTTCTGGTCAGGCCGACAATGTTGTTTTTCAGCACAGTCGGGTGTTCATCACCAAGCCCCACCATTAAGCCAGTCTGGTGGTCAATCATCGCTAATACAGAGTTGTCTGCTGTTAAAAATTCAGAGTATTTTGTTGTCATGGTCACTTCCTCACTATTGTGTCTATTTGATTAAAAAGATTCGGTAAAAATTAGGATAAGCTGGCTGTCTTTATGAGCGACGAAATCCAGCTCTGTTGTTCTAACCAAAGTTCCGGCCTGAATCGTTTCACCGTTGATGCGTGCTTCACCGCTGCTTAGGTAGGCCAAGACCTCACCGTTATGTGTTGTTTGGTAACCTTCTGTCGCCTGAACCATTTCGATCACCGTGTGGCTATCAAAGGTCTCCGTCTGGTTTTTACTTCCACCATAGATACGTGTTCGAACGTTGATTTCTGGGGTATAGGCTTTGTAACCTGCGGGTTCGCCTTTAGTTTCCGGTAGAACCCAGAGTTGAATCAGTTGGTTGGGTTCGTCGTCTGGATTGACTTCGTTATGCGCAAACCCTTCGCCACCAGCTCGCTGCACTTGTGCTTCACCTGCGACCAAACCTTTACCATGTTCTAGTGAGCCTCCATGGCTTACTCGACCTTTTGCCATCACACTGATGACATCAATTTCTCGATGAGGGTGCATACCAGTCTCGCCATGTGGCAAAAAGTTAGCGTCAGCAAGATAGACGAAGTTGCCAATCCCATTCGCGGTTTCGGGACGTTTGCGCGCACCAAACACACGGTAATCTGTCACTACCTGTTTCTCTTTAAGCCCAGCGAATCCGCCTTGTGGTAATTGGTCTAGTGTCAAAATTTCCATCGCTCAATCCTTGGTTATCTCGTTAAGTGATGAAGCTAGATTAGTTTGTTACCTAAAAATGATATATATTCATTCAGATACAACACTGTTCAATATTTGATAACAAATGACTGACCTAAATGATCTGATGGTGTTCGCGACAGTAGTAGAGAGAGGTAGCTTTACTCAGGCAGCGGAAGCACTGAACACACCTAAATCCAACATCAGCCGTAAAATCACTCGGTTGGAATCCCAGTTAGGTGTGCGGCTACTGGAACGCTCGACGAGAACGCTGCACTTGACCGAAATCGGTCAGCGCTACTATCAATACTGCAAACGAATCAAAGAAGAATATGAAGCCGCAGGCAGTGCGGTGGAATCTATGCTGGAGAAGCCTCAAGGCCGCCTTAGGGTGTGTACATCTCTTGGTGTTGGCCAGTCATTACTAGGGGACCACCTTGCCGAGTACTGTCGACATTATCCGGATGTTGAACTCGATCTAAGCCTAACGAATCGACGTGTTGATCTCATTGAGGAAGGCTACGACCTAGCATTCCGAGTTGGAGAGCTGCCAGACTCGGGGCTGATCGCTAAGAAGTTGTGTTCCATTAATCTTCGCCTTTATGCTGCTCCAAGTTTTGCAAAACACAGGATCAACACGCCTAATGACCTCCTAAAACATCCTCTAATGCTGATGAGCGCAAAAGAGCGCAGCCCCGATTGGCATCTACGTTGCGGAGTAGAAAAAACGGCATTGAGATTTGAACCAAATGTACGCTGCGACGACTTTTCGATGCTGATGAGAATGGCGATAAAGGGCTTGGGAATCACAGAATTACCCGAGTACATGGCGGAGCATAAGCTTGCGGAAGGCTCACTCATTAACATTCTCCCTGACTGGCAATTCGAACCTGTCGATTTGTATGCGCTCTACCCAAGTCATCGAGGTTCAACACCCAAAGTACGAGCATTGCTAACCTACCTTTCACAAGCTTTACCACGCTGATATTTCAATTAATGAATGAAAAAAGCCCACCAAAAGGCGGGCTGTGATTCCAAATAAGAAAAATATAATTGGCAATAATATAATTATTTCCCGATTAAACAGGTGACGACTTTAATCAGCTCAATTAACTGATAATTAACTCTGGATTAATAGTCTAAAAACATTTAGATTCTCGGGAAACAAATAAAAATTACACATTAGAATAAAATAAATCAAAGAAATTTATTTTAATGAATTACAAGCATGAATTAAATCACGTTTGGTTGACTAGTAGATGATAGATAAGATAATAAGGCTTATTACAGAAAGTAAGCATGACACAGGTGGTGTGAAATTCCTCGCTCAGGAAATGGGCATTAAGTATAGCACGCTGTATAGCCTGTATTCCGGCAAGAATAGTAACCCCACAATCGATACGGTTGGAAAGATTTGTGATTACTACAACATTACTTTTTCTGACCTTTCTGATGAAGCAGCAGCACCTCATCATTTTGACTCGTTGCACCCTGAAATAGTCAGACTGTCCCAGCATGAAGGTGTCGATGTTTTCATTAAAAACAACCACCTTATTGATAGTTTACCCAAAAGTAGCCAGTTGATTTTTGAAAAGTTCACTCCCCCTTTGAAAAACAAAAATCATTATATTTGCCTCACAGAAACTGGTGAAATTGTCTTGAGAAAAGCCATTGAAGAAGATAATAAATTTCTATTTATCTCTTCAAATAGAATAATTCACAAGAATGATTATCCAATAATGCAACTAAAGAATGTCAAAATATAACTTCTTCAAAATAAGGAAAAAACGCTCTCGACTCTATTCTATCGATGGATTGGTAGGTTTTATAGACAAAGAGATGTTTCGACACGCTTATATTGATAAACACGACGTCGGTCTTCACAACGGCAAATACTCTATTTCCGACAAGCGGATCCGCGCTATCAATGTAAAGGAAAAAACCATCGAAATGGAAATATCTGATATTCCAGTGACCGTGACGATGAAAAGCCTGCTTACACCTTCAATCAGACAAGAACTCGATATTAGTAATGAAAATTTTGTCGCCATCTATCACCAAATGGAGCAATAACCAATGAACGTACTAGAAAAGTCGACCATGCTCGCGACTCTAGGGCTGTTCTGTTTCCTAACTGCTTCAAACATGGCCGCAGCAAAAGCTGTTGAATTCTTCGGTATCCATCTTACGGCGGGATTCTTCACCTATCCGTTTGTTTACCTCTTCTCTTCCATCATCATGGCGACGCGTTCTCCAGACGTGTACTTCAAATGTATAACCTTTGCCTATTTCGGTTATCTGTCGTTTATCAGCCTGATGTACATCGCAGCGATTCTGCCCGGCGTCAACGCCGAGTCGACTTACAATAAGAGTTTTGACCTAATCTACAATCTCAGTAATTACCGAATTTACTTATCCTCATTGTGTGCCTACTTCGTATCAATGTTCCTGTTTGGTGTGCTATTTAACTCATTAAAGATTGAAAGCATCGCAATCAGAATCGCATTGGCCACGCTGATCGTGGCACTCGCTGATGTAAACCTCTTCCTCATCCTGGCTTTCTGGGGTGTAAAAGCAAGCAGCCTACTGATGGACATTATGTTCTGGGCGAGCATTAAAAAGCTGGTTGCGCAACTGGTTCTGCTGGGGCCAACCCTCTTAATAATTAACCTGATCAGGAACAAACATGAGTACTGTGTTTCAAATTAGCGATTGCCATTTGAGCGATGAGTCGAGCTTTCAAAACCTTGAGAAGGCGCTGAATGTTGCAAATGCTGATAGTGATTGCGACACAATTCTGCTGACCGGTGATATCTGCTGTGGTCCTAAATCAGGCGACTATACAAAGCTGCTGAGTTTTGTTTCCCAGCACGTTGATAGCAAAAAACAGGTTTATGCCATTGCAGGTAACCATGATGATATCGTTTTGATGAAAGATGAGCTGAAGGGCTCTTTGATTCAGGTGGTGGATCAATGTGAGATTGCAGGGCGCGATTTCATCTTCCTCGACTCAAGTCAGAAACCTATTGATGCTCAGCACCCTCTCGGCTCTGGCAGAATTGACAATCGCGGTATCGCTCACCTGAGAAAGCAAATCCGTAAGAAGAAAGACCCTATTGTGGTCGTACATCACCCAGTGATTCGTGTTGGCTCTGACTGGATGAAGGCTATCTGCCTTGAGAACGACCAACAGGTATTCAATATCCTTAAGCAATCTGGCGTCAGAGAAGTTATTTGTGGTCATGGCCATGATCATATTACCTGCACCAAAGAAGGTGTTACGCAGTACATGGCGCCAGCAACCGCTTATGGATTTGATCACTCCATTCCTGAATACAATCGAAGTGAACGTATCGGAATGAACAAATTTACTATTTCAAAACAAACAATAACTGTAAATGAGGTTGTGCTATGAGATTAAGCTTGGTTCTCGATATTTCGAAAGCCGTTGTCGCGATGTATGTGGGGGTATTCTGCGTACTGGTCAGCTATAACAATGTGATTGACTACAATACAAACTTCCAATTTGTGCAACACGTATTGGCTATGGACCAAATGAAGGCATTTTTTACAGGCGATAACCTGTATGGACGTGCGATCACTTCTCCGACACTTCACACTGTGTTTTACAATCTGATCATCGCACTTGAGTTCCTTGCGGGCGCTTTGTGCGTTATCGGCGCGGTAATTATGTTCTTCAAACGTGAAGCGGCCGGATTTTCCAAAGGTCAGGCTTTCTATGTAGCCGGTGTCACCGTCGCTTTAGGTGTGTGGTATTTCGGTTTTGGCGTGGTTGGCGCTGAGTGGTTCTCGATGTGGGCAAACTCATGGAATGGCCAGATGAAGGCATACACCTTCGCTATGTTTATCATTCTGACGTTGATTTATGTCCTGATGCCAAGACCAAACAACGACTAGTTCATTACTAACAGCAATTAAAAACCCTGCTGATTGAGCAGGGTTTTTTCTATCTAATCAGAACTGATTGGTCACGCAGTGCGCACCAAACTTCTCAGATACGTGATCAACGATAGTGTCAACCGCAACAGCAATATCAGCATCTTCTAGCGTACGCTCAACTGACTGTAGCGCCAGTGCGATAGCTAGGCTCTTCTTACCTTATTATCTAACCTCTTCATACTTTAGGCTAACTCTACGACTAATGTCTAACTAACTGAGACTATTTGTTTTTTTCAGTTTGGTTTAAGGTACTAACAACTTCAATAATTGCGTTTATTTATAGGGTAACTTGTTCTTTATCTTTAACAGTGAACCTCAAGCTTTTTACACCAATACCAACGATATTCTTGCTTGTTTCCGACCCTATTCTTAGTCAGTCATCTTCACTTTTTGATAATAACTCAAGTTACACCTAATAGAGATTTGTCGCATTCTTTGTAACAAACACTAACTACTCCACTACCTCTTAATGCCGGGAAGTTACGTTTGTTGGAACAACACACCTCAGAGTGTGAACGAAAGGAATCAAAATGAGCAGCACTTTAGAGTCCACACATATAAGAACAGATAAGCCTCAACCCAATGAGGCTCAACTCACTTATGAACAACAACACAAACCAAGCTCTGAATTTAAGTCCCGAGAGCAGTATCTAGAGCACGAATTGCAAATCATGTCGCCTAAACGCTGGCGTCCAAACTTGCCGTTTAAAGATTATCGATTTGAGATTGAAGACACCATCCCAGCAATGGCGGCGACCATTGGTAAAGTGGTAATGGTGGGCGCTATTGCAGCAACCTTTGCCGGAGCTCTAGGGCTAAACGAAGGGTTTATTTTAGAAAATGTTCGTTATGAATTACTTATCGCATCAGTGTTCATTATTCTTTTCTCTGGTTTTTTATTGCCAACCGCTAACCTCGCAGGTACACACGGCCCACTTATCCCTTTGATTCCGATTGTTGTTGCCGCTGGCGGGCACCCGATGGCCTTTGGCTTGCTGATTGGCGCGTTTGGCTTATTGCTGGCCATCAGTAAAGGTGGCAGCATGTTGGCAAATCTCACCAGTAAAGGCGTGTGTGGTGGCTTATTGCTTTACCTAGGCTTTGTTGGGACCGTTTCTCAAGTCAAAAAGCTATTCGCTTGGGCTGAAGGAATTGGTATGAGTCACATCGCTTTCGTCGTGATTTTTTGTACCATTATTTTGTATGCGCTATTGGAACATTTCCGTAAGCGTTGGCTAGCAGTACCACTTAGTTGCTTGCTGGGTGGCACGTTAGCTTTTGCGATGGGCGCACCGTTTTCTTTCCAAACCGAACCTGGTTTACCTAACATGAACCCTATGTATTGGTGGGGAGAAGATACAGGTTGGATGCTCGGCCTACCGACAATTGAGCACTTCATGGTGGTATTGCCGTTTGCGATTTTAGCAGTGGCTATGTGGTCACCAGACTTCTTAGGGCATCAAGTCTTTCAAAAAATCAGCTACCCGGAACGTACCGAAAAAGTACATATGAACATTGACGACACCATGACCACGGCTTCTATTCGTCAGACGTTTGGTTCTCTTCTTGGTGGTACTAACTTTACCTCTTCATGGGGGACTTACATCGTGCCAGCCGCAATTGCTAAACGCCCTATTCCTGCGGGTGCTTTGCTGACGGCTCTGTTTTGCATCATCGCTGCTATTTGGGGCTACCCGATGGATTTAGCTATCTGGCAACCTGTACTTTGTGTTGCGCTAATCGTTGGTGTATTCGTCCCATTGCTAGAAGCTGGAATGGAAATGACGCGCGAAGGGAAAACCACTCAATCTGCCGCAATCGTTGTATTTTCATCAGCGCTAGTAAACCCTGCATTTGGTTGGTCGCTCACTATGCTGTTAGACAACTTAGGCTTAGTCGGTTGTAAAGAACGTAGCGGTGAATTGAGCAAGATGAGCCGCTGGGTGTTGCCAGGCATTATGTTTGTGGTGCTAACCAGTGTGATGGCGTTAGTTGGGCTTCTACCAGGGATTCCTGCGATTATCCCAAGCTTTCGATAACCTTTAGATACGAATTGAAGCTTTTGGGTATTTTACCTTTAGGCTATATCGGTAAAAACACTAAGGCCTCGCAATGCGAGGCCTTTGGTTTCAGAGGTGATGACAAGACAACTCATTTTTTCCCCAAAACCCATTAGGGTAGAAAATCTACTGGCATTGAAATGATACAACGATACTATAGTAAGCTAACGGCAATAGTGAGAGCATCAGAACTAATTGGAGACTTTGAGAAACACAAAGCTTGTAATTCGTACCTTTCTATAAACACTGTCAACGGCATAGCTCGAATACACGCGATACTGGTTTACTTTCAGCCCTGCAAGGGCTTGCCTCCACTTAGTTCATTTAAAACTTTATGCTAGTGCTACAATAGCGCTATACCAAAAAGTACACCGCAACAGCAATGACTAATAGAGGATAGAGGATCTTCACATGAGAGGATATTCTCGCAATAAGAGTGAAAAACTCTTGGAAGAAACCTATCTTTATTTCTTCATTATTGGCCACAACTTCACCATTAAAGATCGGCAGCCAGTATTTCTTTAAAAATGCCCCATCTCGATTAAAAAACATACTATGACCACCACGAAAGAAACGGTTTATCACCTTACTTGAGCTGAGACCTCTAAAACCAGTTAAACCAGCCATACCAGTTCCTAGTACGGCAGCTTCACTAAATAGCAAAGGAACGTCATTAACTGCACAATCATTCACAATGGTTATATTTTTCAAATGATCTAGCTTTGAAAAATCGTAATCTTGATCTAATACACTTCCACTTAAGACAATACACTTAATGCAGCTTAGGTCCACATTGCTTTTAATATTTTCCAATGCCTTTACTGTTAAATAGGTACCGAAGCTGTGTGAAAAGAAAATAATCTGTTTTGCTTTGTTGTTCTTCAACCAATCAATAAGATCACTTTCTAATCTAGATACTATTTTCTTTCTTAGCGGGGGGAACAAAAAAGTAAAAAAATCAATACCTACAAATTTGAATACAAGATGTTCGATATCCTTTCCATTATTATCTTTCTTCACCTCAGAAAATAGAAACTCTTGCCATGAACCAAAAGTTCTTATTCCATGAACCGTGACAACAGCATAATCTTTTTCAACTTTCCTTGTTATATTACTACGATTAATAGCATATCTAATTGCTTCTTTCTTATTGCTCAACCATGATATATCACTGGGCTTAGCATAATCTAGTGAAAATCCGATATCACTGAACTCTCTTTCTTTTTCCTCTAGATTATCTTTTAGGGCTGTATAACCTATTATTTTCTCAGGAGGCTCAACCCTTCCTCGTGAAATATCACTAAGTATCTTAATCCCCCCCCAATCATCTATGTCTATTCCTTCATCAAAATTAGGAAGAGCCATATCCAAAAAGACCACACTATATGTAATCTTTCGAAGCAGATTTCGAGCATGATTTATCGATAAGGATTCGTCAATTTGTTCATCGTCCAAGTCGAAGATTTCTACGAGGGTTCTTTTTATCAAAGTCAGTCTAGACTTATCATCATCAACAATGAGCAGCTTAGGCATTTGCAACAAACTCCTTTAGCTTTTCCTTCCACTGTGAGCCAGAATGCTCATAAAAAATAGCCCCCTTAAAGCTATCAGGGTATTTTCCTTTAGCAAACTCATTAATTTCATGCAAGCTCATGCTGTTATCTGCCGTGGACAGTGATTCATATTGAGTCAAAAAAACAAAGTTTACTTCTATATTTCTTCTCGATATTTGCCTAGCGATATCTAGGCCAGCCAATGCTCGAAAATCATTATTTAACTCGTCTTTATTCTGGTCAAAAGTTGGCAAACTCATATCTATAATAGCCAGTTCATATACGCCTGACGCCAAAGACCTAATAGCAGAAGAGTATGAAACAACCACATCTACATTGTTACAAGAAAGGTCTGATTCTAAATAATTCAAAACACTTTTACTTTTGTATTCGCCATCTTCAACTAGTAGTATTTTTCTACCATTCATAGCATAACCTTCTGATAAAAAACATTATTATCCAAATCAATTTCAAAATTAAAACTTGGAGAACTATCTACCAAATACCTATATATCTTATATAACCCTGTACCACCTTCACTAACTAATTTTTCATAGTCAGAATCTGGACTAAAATTTTTAACTTTGTCAATGTAGTCGTTACTTAAAATATAATCTTTCTTCCTATCATCTATCTCATTGCTTATGACGATATTAGTTTTATCTTGCAATGTAATGCTAATTGTTGTTTGACTTGATTTTTTGCCATGAGATAAACAATTCTGATATATTGAAATCAATGCTCTAACAACACCTAAGGCTTCAATGGAAGACAGGAAAGTGTTATCTGGACCAATATTAATCTGACTTCTATCAATGTTAAGAACTTGAGGATTATAAATCGCTGATATTGATTCAATAGATGAGGATAAAATATCAGTCATAAGAAACTCACCTTCAATAAAAACGTTTGGCCTAACGAACCAAGATTCTACTTGTGATATTTCTTCTACTATATGTACCTTCGCACTAGATAGTTGCTCAGTCAATTTAGTCAATACCAATCCAGTGGAATTTAATTTTTTCTTAAGCTCATCTATAATAGCCGCAAATTTAATTTTTAAAACTTCATTAAACTTATTGCAAATGTCAGAAAAGTTCTTATCAAGTTCCGACCAAATATAATCTTCTAAAACTAGAATCAAATCTCTGGTCTCTAAGTCAGTAATGTTTTCAGGATCTGAAAAACGGATTTCATCTAACTTAGAGCCAACAAAGTCAGCAAACCTATCTAGATTATCTTGGCTAAGTGCAAAATTAAATATAGCATTTTCATCACCTCTAACCTCCGAAACCGTAGGCCAAGAGTTAGCTTCTTCTATTAAGTTATCAATATCTTTTGAGAATAACTTAAGACAGTCATCGACATAATTAACAAGGTCAAAACTAGCGATATTTTCTAGGTAATTACGCCAATATAAATTTGGTTCGTATTCCCCTTCTAAACCTACTATTGTTACTAAGTTAAGTCCTTCGAATACACTCCTAAGTTTGTTTGGTAGTACACCATGGCGGATTTCAGAGCTAAGTGAACGTGCTAACCCAAAGTTACTATCTGTTATAAAATCCTTGACTACCTTTTCATAAAGATTTTCATAAATGTATGTTCTTAAGTTTTTCTGCTTGTTTTTAGAGTCTTCTTCATTAGTAATATCATCAAACAAAGACTCAACAACTGACTCATCGATATCTTTGATCATAATAATGTTTTCAAACTTAACTCGGTACTCGTTTAAATTACTTTTAATTATTCCATCGACATCTATATATATTTTGTTCTTGTCATGCTGAAGCGTTAATGAGTGAGAGAGAATTTCTGCTAAGATACGCTTCTCTTCTTCTAGTAGTAAATAATTTTCACCTTTAGCATTAATTAGGTTCCTTACTATCTTCAACCTTTCTAAAATTAACTCTTTACCACTAGTAAAGCTCAATAAGTCACTCATTATTTCAGTACTGCAAACTTCAGAAAAGAAGTAAAAATACCTCTCATCATCAAGGCCAATTGAAGAAAACAACTCACTTGGTTTACTTGAGTCGTTATCAACAAGATAGTCTTCGAGCATCTCTGAGACATTTACTTTATAGTTAGAGTTTCTAACAATTGAGTACAAGTACACACATATTAAGGAGGGAATTGAGCTGGCTAATCTGGGAGAAGATTCAATTCTATTAACAACTTCTTTTAATGGATAAAGAATTACATTATATGTATCTTTTATACAATCTCTAGATATTAAATCTATAACCTTTTCTGTCATTCGAGACTCAAGATACATTTCACATTTCAAGAAATTAATTTCTGAAGAAGTTATATCATCAAACCTATCTAGGTTTTTTAATATTCTCTCTATTTCATCTTCCTTTATGTCACCTCTCTTAATTAATGACTGAGCCTCACATCTTGCTTTTCTGCTATCAGATAAAAAATCAGACTTATCATTAATTGAGAAATTAAATCTAGCATCAGGTTCAAAAATTACACCTTTGTGTCTAGGAGTAACAGAAAAACCTAGAGCATATGCTTCACTGCATGATTCTATATACGATTCTTTATTGATAAATGGGTATGATGAGTATATAGATGGTCTTAAAGATTTAATTAGATCTAGTGTATAGTACCTAAAATTAATTTCTTCAATAGAATTCAAAATTGAATTATATCGAGAAGGAGTACTATGTAATACACATATTTGACTCACTATATTCTCTTCAAGCCTACCGGAGAATATATTTGGGTCAATATCAACATCATCACCATATAAGTGTAAAATAGATTTAGCCTTTATATCAAGATAGCTTAGATCTCTGTCAACACTACTTGATGTCTCTTCAATTACTTGTTGATATTTACCTTGGCTATACAAATCTATCAAGTGAAGTTTGTCTTCATTAGATTCTACTTCACTATTTATTTTTTCATTAATGATATCTTCAACTCTTAACCAATAGTCATCATTAGTTGCAGTATAAATATCATTGATGAATCTTAAATAAAGATCATGCTTTTCTGATTTTTCTCTTTTGATTGCATAATCAAAAAATATCTTTTTGAATAAAATATACTTGTCTAATGGATTTAGAATCTCAGCGACTTCTATCGCTTCATCTATTTCTCTATCAACATCGTATATTCTAGGCATAATAAGTGCTGATAACATGTCAACATATCCAGACATGTTATTATTTCTATATTCCCTTTGGATGTCTGAGAAATAATTTTTTAAGAATGCATCGATACTAGATGAAGAATGCTTATAGAACAGGTAAGTTAGTAGTTTTACTTCACTTTCTGATATGCTGACGGAGTTTATATAATTAAGTATGTCTTCTGGGTTCTTTAAGTCATATTTTAATGAAATTCTTGCGTCTACCGACCAAAATGTAATTCCATATTTATCATTAACTATATTGATAAGATCTACGCACTTATCATGCTCACCTCTGATGAGACAGTTTTCTATTTCAGATTTTTTTCTTCAAATCCATAAATAATGTCTTTATTTTTTTCAAAATATGCCACCAATGAAAATAAAACAAATTCTGCACCAATGTTAACAAAGTTATTAGACCCATTAGTAAAGACTTTCTTGTTCTCTGGTGTTATAAGCTTATCAAACTGAGGAACACTTCCCGACGCTAGTGCAATGTTTACTATTGAGTTACTCGGTAAACCGAAAATCTTATGTCGCAACTTTTCAAGGTGATACTTCTTTGTTTTCTTGCCATTACCTGACCTCAAGGCTTCTTTAATAACTCCTGAGAATCTTGTATGTTTTGCCATAACAACCTAGCCCTTTCTGACATCTCTTCTATCTTTATTGCGACAATCTTACCCCGCGCAGTTCTATAGATCTGCATATAGATACGCATTTTTATCTAATATGAGAAGAAATAGGTCTTGCGTTGCGTAGTTCTATCGAACTAAACCAGAGACCTACGATCTGAGCGGCTATACCCATCACATCTTATTGACTTATTCCAAAGGTGAGTTACGCAGTGAATTACTCAAATTGACCATGATTTTGTAGGCGATTGAAGGGCTTTTACAGTCGCTGAGGTTATCCGAGTTCGAGCTGTAATTTGAGGTTCGTAACAAGGTTCTGTCCACTAATGAGTTAACACCCGACTTCTTACTCGCCCAAAACAAAAAGGCCTCGCGATTGCGAGGCCTTTGGTTTTCTATCTAATCAGAAGTAATTAGTCACGCAGTGACGCACCAAACTTCTCAGATACATGAGCAACGATAGCGTCAACCGCGCCAGCGATGTCTGCATCTTCAAGCGTACGCTCTACAGATTGTAGTGTTAGCGCGATAGCTAGGCTCTTCTTACCTTCTTCAACGCCTTTACCAACGTAAACGTCGAATAGTTTCGCATCTTTCAGGAACTCACCACCTTGCTCTAGACATGCTGAAACGATGTCGCCAGAAGCGACTGCTTCATCAACAACGACCGCGATGTCACGACGGTTTGATGGGAACTTAGAAAGCTGAACTGCTTCTGGAATGACTTTAGTGTTGATTGCAGACCATTCTACTTCGAATACGATAGTACGGCCGTTTAGACCAAACTTACGCTCTAGTTCTGGGTGAACCGTACCAATCACACCTACTTGCTTGCCATCAACGATGATAGCTGCAGATTGACCTGGGTGAAGCGCTGGGTTCGCTGCTTTATCTTCAGCAGAAAGCGCTGCGAAAGAGTAAGCTGCTTCGTTTGCTGTTAGCTCAAGAACGGCTTCTAGATCGCCTTTCAGGTCAAAGAAATCAACAGTGTTGGTTTCGATGTCCCAGTGCTCTTCGCTGCGAGTACCTGCGATAACACCTGCAAGCATAGGCTCTTGGCGCATACCGTTTTCAGCAGACTCACATGGGATGAAACGTAGGCCGTATTCGAATAGACGAACGCGTGGCTGTTGACGTTTCTGGTTGTGAACCACAGTGTTTAGTAGACCTTGGATTAGGCCTAGACGCATTGCTGACATGTCCGCAGAGATTGGGAATGGCAGGATTAGCGGCTCAACACCTGGAACAACAAGCTTTTGTTGCTCTGGCTCAACGAAGCTGTAAGTGATCGCTTCTTGGTAACCACGGTCAACAAGTAGGTTACGAACGCGTTTTAGCGGAATGTTCGCTTCAACGTGGTCGTGCATCTTAAGTGCTGCCGCTGGGTTTTGGTTAGGAATGTTATCGTAACCGTAGATACGACCTACTTCTTCAATTAGGTCTTGCTCGATTGCGATATCAAAACGCCATGTAGGAGCAGTCGCTGTCCAACCAGTGTCAGTTGTTGATACTGTTAGACCAAGACGCTCTAGGATTTCAACAACATCGCTGTCTGCAATGTGGTGACCTAGTAGGCTGTCTAGCTTAGTGCGACGTAGTGACACTGTATTTGCTTTTGGTAGGTCAGCTTCTGACTCTTCAGCAACAACAGGCGCTACTTCACCGCCACAGATCTCCACTAGAAGTTCTGTTGCACGCTCCATTGCGCTAGTTTGTAGTGCGAAATCCACACCACGCTCAAAACGCATTGAAGAATCTGTGTGTAGACCGTAGCTACGCGCGCGGCCACGGATGTGGTCTGGTGCAAAGAACGCACACTCAAGCAGTACGTCTTTAGTCTCAGTGGTTACACCAGACTCTTCACCACCAAAGATACCTGCGATAGCAAGTGCTTTGTTGTGGTCTGCTACTACTAGAGTATCAGCGTTTAGCTCAGCTTGGTTACCGTCTAGAAGAGTTAGCTTCTCGCCCTGCTCTGCCATACGAACTACGATACCGCCTTCGATCTTAGCAAGATCAAATGCGTGCATTGGCTGGCCTTGCTCTAGAAGAATAAAGTTAGTGATGTCGACTACCGGATCGATAGAGCGGATACCACAGCGGCGCAGTTTTTCTTGCATCCAAAGTGGTGTTTCAGCTTTAACGTTTACGTTCTTAACCACACGGCCAAGGTAACGTGGACATGCAGCAGGTGCTTTCACTTCGATAGAAACAGTGTCGTCGATAGCTGGAGCAACTGGGTTAACCGCAGGCTCAGTCACGTCTGCACGGTTTAGAACGCCAACTTCACGTGCCATACCACGGATGCTGAAACAGTCAGCGCGGTTAGCTGTTAGGTCTACGTCTACTGTTACGTCGTCAAGACCTAGGAATTCGCGGAAATCAGTACCGATTGCTGCGTCTTCTGCTAGTTCCATGATGCCATCAGATTCAACGTCGATACCTAGCTCAGAGAATGAACACAGCATGCCGTGTGATGGTTGACCACGTAGTTTTGCTTTTTTGATTTTGAAATCGCCTGGTAGTACAGCACCAACAGTCGCAACCGCAACTTTGATACCTAGGCGACAGTTAGATGCGCCACAAACGATGTCTAGAAGTTCTTCAGCGCCAACATCTACTTTAGTTACACGTAGTTTGTCAGCGTCTGGGTGTTGACCACACTCAACCACTTTACCTACTTTAACGCCAGTGAAAGAACCAGCTACAGGTAGTACGTCGTCTACTTCTAGACCCGCCATTGTGATTTGGTGTGTAAGTTCGTCAGTCGATACCGCAGGATTTACCCACTCACGAAGCCATGATTCGCTAAATTTCATAGTGATGGTTCCCCTGGATTACTTGAACTGTTTTAGGAAACGAAGGTCGTTCTCGAAGAACGCACGAAGATCGTTTACGCCGTAACGAAGCATAGTCAGACGCTCAACGCCCATACCAAATGCAAAGCCAGAGTATTTCTCAGGGTCGATGCCTACGCTGCGAAGTACGTTCGGGTGAACCATGCCACAGCCTAGAACTTCAAGCCATTTGCCGTTCTTACCTTTCACGTCTACTTCTGCTGAAGGCTCAGTGAATGGGAAGTAAGAAGGACGGAAACGAACTTCAACTTCTTCTTCAAAGAAGTTACATAGGAAGTCGTGCAGGATGCCTTTTAGCTGTGCGAAGTTTACGTTCTCGTCTACTAGCATGCCTTCCACTTGGTGGAACATTGGCGTGTGCGTTTGGTCGTAGTCGTTACGGTAAACACGGCCCGGTGCGATGAAGCGGAATGGTGGTTTGCCATTTTCCATCGTACGGATCTGAACGCCAGACGTGTGCGTACGTAGCATTAGATCTGGGTTAAAGAAGAACGTGTCGTGGTCAGTACGCGCTGGGTGATCTTCTGCGATGTTTAGTGCATCAAAGTTGTGGAATGCATCTTCAATCTCAGGACCAGACTCAGTGTTAAAGCCTAGCTCACCAAAGAACTGTTCAATACGCTCAACTGTACGAGTAACAGGGTGAAGACCACCGTTCTCGATACGACGACCCGGTAGAGTAACGTCGATAGTTTCTTCAGCCAGCTTCGCTTCTAGCTCTGCACGTTGCAGTGCGTCTTTGCGTGCGGCAATCGCTTGTTGAACTGCACCTTTCGCTTTGTTGATCTCTTGACCAGCAGTACGGCGCTCTTCTGGTGGTAGTTTACCTAGGCTTTGAAGTTGAGCCGTTAGCTCACCTTTCTTACCTAGATACTGAACACGCACTTCATCAAGTGCGACTAGCGAATCAGCAGCTTCAATTGCTGCGCCCGCATTAGCAATGATCTCTTCTAGATGTTGCATCGTTTCCTCATCTACCTATAGGTAGTTTCCATAAGGGTTCCCGCGAGGGATTTTTGGTATTTTCAAATAGCTGTACATAGTAACGAAAGCGAGGTCTAAATCCAATCTGAAATCGGGATTCGACCTCTCTTTGGGTAAAAAATCAGCTTAATGATTGTTCGAGTTCATCAAGCTCAGCTATTTGGGTCTGTATCGACGAGGAAACTGGCTGGACTAGACACTAGCGTGAAATGTCATAAGCAGAGGAATGGAGCGGTTGCTCACACGTCGCAACACAGTTGCGTCCTTGCGATTTGGCTTTGTAGACCGCGTTATCTGCCCCCTTAATGAGATCGTTGAAATCTCTCATTTCATAGGTACGCTCTGCCACACCGACACTAATGCTGCCACACCAGATGTCATCACCGGCGGGCACACGCATTTGAGCAACAATTTGTCTCGTTTGTTCCGCCACATGCGCGCCTCCTTCGACGTCAGTATTAGGGCAGATGACGAAGAACTCGTCCCCGCCCAAACGACACACCAGATCATCACTGCGAAATGAGTCATTTAGCGTCTGAGCTAACTCCACCAGCAAGCGATCACCAGCGTCGTGCCCCGCGCTATCATTCACCTGTTTGAAGTTGTCAGCATCAATCATGATGCACACCAAAGGCTCTTGATTGAGGGTTGACTCATGCCAGTATGCTTTCAGTTTGCGAATCGCACAGCGTCGATTGGGAAGCTGAGTGAGTGGGTCAGTTAAAGATAGCTCTTCAAGCTGCTTATTCGCTTTGGATAACTGTTTAGTCCGTTCTTTCACTTTATCTTCTAAGCACTGATTCAATTCCAGCAGCTCTTTATTTCGGTCAGAAACCTGTTCGAACAAGCCATTAAGCGCCTTAAGAAGCGGTTCCGTCGAACTGTCTTGTTTTTTCTCTTCGCGCTCATAGGCAGTCTTTGGATCCACACCCGCCTGAACCTGTTTAACCTGACGAGACATATTCTGGTCGATGCCAAGGATATGGTAAGCCAACCAATGAATCAGAAAGTTAAACAACTGCTCAGAAGCTTTCTTGTTTTCATCACTGATGAACGCCTGCATGCTGATAATATCCGTCATAAAGGCACGGTGTATTTTGACATGGCCTTCAATATGAGCAGGGTGAAGCCCTACCGAATGCATGAGCGCTTCTTCTTCCTTGAAATGAAATTCTGCGTATCGAGATAATTCAAACAGCGCCATGCGAATGTCTTGTAATGACATGTTATTCTTGGTGAGCAACTCTCCATATCGATTGATGATCTCGACTAGGTATTGGTGTTGTTCATCAACATCGTCTAAGCCGGTTTCGTAGCAGTTATCCCATTGAAATGACTTCATTCGCTAATAGCCTTCAGAATTATATTTATCACATTGCACTGTCAGCACGATGCATAAAAACCATAAATGATTTATGGATTTTACATAGGAATGTAGCGATGCTAAGGACTTAAATACAAAAAAGGGAGCTGGATCAGCCCCCTAGAGTTTGGAATAAAGATCACGTTTAAAAAGTGTTATTGAGCTCTCACTTAGAAGTAATACTCTAACGACACTTCAATGAAGTCATCCTTACGCGCGAAGTACAATAAGTCGTCAGGTGTATCATTCTCAAACCACCAACCATCGACTCGCCACTTAAGGTGATTGGTCAATCGACTTGACGCCTCCAACTTAGCACTGAACACATCACTGTTATCCAGATCCTGAGTGAAGCCGAGTAATATTTCGGTACCATCCTCATCGTTCAGTTCGAAACGTGAACCAATGAACACATCGTTTTGACCGGTACTTTGAGCATTGTTGTCTCGACTGTCATAGAGATACTCTGCGATAAGCCCGACATCCCAAACACTTTCCAATGCACCAACAATGGTGTATTCAAACCCTGAAACCAACCCAATGTGGTGATCAAAACTGTCACGATAGATACTCTCGAGCTTCCACAACCAGTCACCTACGATGCCTTGAATATCCACGCCGACTTGCTTCGCCTGCGCGTAGTAAGGCTTCAAGTCAGCCCCTTGAAGGCGGAAATACGGGTCGCGATTGGTCCCTTGAAAGTAGCTCAACCCTAGATCCCAATCTCCAAACATCTGGGTGTATCTCAGCGCATAATCAACGTGCTGCTCCTCACGCGAAGATTCATAAACCGCATCCTCTGAGACTGGTAATGTCGTCCTCAAACGCCCATCTTGCCCTGCAAAGGTACGTTCACGGAAGTAAGGAAGAAGCATCGCGTCAATAATTCCCCAATCTTTGACTGAAGTCAGGTGCAACATGGGTTGCCCTAGCTTGTCTTCGCCGTCCACCGCTTCAATCGAATCGGTTTGATTCACCACATCGACCAGATGTGCAGACTCAGTCACGCCCCAGAAAACCTTTCCGATCCCGGCACGCAGTTCGTAGTCATCCCAGTAGGTTAAATAAAGCGCTTCTCGAATGTCGCCATGACTTCGCTCATCATCTTCGCTGTCTAAACGATAAAAAGGCGTGAAGGTAAAATCTGAATTGTCATCAATCTCCCAATAAAATTCAGGCTGTAAGACGATTGAACTTTGACCTTTACCTTGCCCCTGAAGTCCGTCGGAAAAGAACTGTCGATGCTCAAGATTGACCTGACCTGAGAGCTCGAAACCATGGCAATGTAAGGCAGCTAGCGTCAGTGATACACAGGCCGCGAGGCGACCTGTCTTATTCCATATTTTGCTCATAGCGATCCTTATTTCACCCGTTTGAGGATATTCTTCTCAAAATCTCTTGCTCTCAAACCAGTCTGAAACTGGAGATCACTAGTAGTAAGCAGCGTACTCTTGCCTGTTTGATGGTTCGTCATCGCCATGGTGTGGGCACGCCAATATTTATCTAGATAGAGCTGGTAATCATCGAATTTAAGCGTTTTCAGCAGTGACCCTTTTCGGTCATAAAATTCAACCTGCATTGGTCGGTAATGCTCTTTATCCAGCCAGACTTGCTGTTTGGTGTAACCCGAGTTTTTGTCTGTTGGTATCTGCTCGACAACGAAAGTGCTGCTTCCTCCGAACTCTTCATCACGGAGGTAAGTGAAGGTGTATTTCTCCAGCTCAAACGAGCTCAAGTCTTCGTAAGCAAATTCACTGCCCATAAACGGGCCCGATTTATTACGTGAGGAAATCCGCTTAACTCGTTTAAGCGCTGGTAGATATAGCCATTGGTCATCAGCATCGATAGTGTGCGAGTGGTTGAGAAATGCCGTTCCTTTGACGTCTCTTGGCTGATCGAAAATCGTCAAACCTTTATCGCCGTCATCAGCCACTTCAAATGACTTCATACGCATTTCGCGAGTACTGCTCTCTCCTTGAGCGTTTTTCAGTACCATTTGCATGGTTGCGATTGAGTCACCCCAGCCTTCATCTCGCGCTTTGCGTTCAGTCGCAATTTCCAATCCTTTTTCAGCATTAGCAAACGCCGTAGATTGCCCGCCAATTGTCAACAACGCAGACAGCGCGACCGATGTTATCAATGAATAATTTGAACGTTTCATAGTGTATTCCCTTAACTTTGTGTCTGAGGAGCCGTTGTTGGCTGAGTTGAAGTGGCGGCTGATGTCATTGATTCGTTTTCCTGCGCGTAACTCGCGGTATCAAAGCGCATCAACAGCGCTGGTAGGAAAATAAAATCAACGACAAGAGCAATAAAGATCACCATGGCGCTCAGCTGGCCCATATCTGCATTAAGTCTGAACGTGGACATGGCCAGCACGGTGAACCCTGCAACCAGAACAATGGTGGTGATCCATAGAGCTCGACCTACAGTGTGAAAGGCATAGCGAACGGCTTGTTCGGCGTTTTGCCCTTGTTTACGTGCACGTTGATATTTAGAGAGAAAGTGGACCGCATCATCAACAACGATACCCAATGTCAGCGTGACAACCACAGACAGACCTAGGTTTATCTCACCAGAGATCAAGGCCCATAAGCCAAAGCCAATAATTGCCGGAGCCATGTTAGGTACAATACTGATCACACCAAGTCGCATTGATCTCAGTGCAAAAATCATCAAAGCTGAAATCAAGATCAGAGTGATAGGCAGTGTCGACAGCATGCTAGCCATGTTGGTCTCACCAATGTGTGCAAACATCAGCGATGGGCTTGAAGCCAACACGTCGTACTGCGAGCCGTTAGCCTTAAACCAGTCGTAAATTCGATTCTCTAAATCAACCAGTTCAACACTGCCCAAGTTGTCGATGGTCACCACCAGTTTGATCGACGATTTATCAACATTAATCTGGTTATTAAGATCAAGGCCATATGGCAGTGACATTTCATACAACAGCAAATATTGTGCAGCGAGCTCTCTTTGCAGAGGCAGCTTGTAGTAACTGTCATCATCGCCATGCATGTTCTTGTTCAGGCGTTTATAGACATCGGAAAGCGTGGCGACGTGATCCGTTTCTGGCTGCATACGAAGCCAGTCAGTAAAGTTGCTAATCGTCTGGAGAAAAATAGGATCCGCAATCCCTTGGGACTCATGGGTTTTCACCGCAATACTGATGGTTGTCATGCCACTGATGCGTTCTTCCATGAAATCCGCAGCGCGGCGAAACTCATTGCGCGAATCAAAATACTTCACCGATTCATCATTCACCTTATTCAGTGGAATCAGTGCAGCAGATACCGCAATGACAACAACAGAAATAGGCAGCAAGGCTTTGCGATTATTCACTACCCAATCGCCAAGCTTATCCATCGAGTCGCTGGTTTTCCCATTATCGGTCTCTTTTCGCTTCACTTTAATTGGCAGCAATTTGAGTAGCGCCGGCAACAAGCTGACTGACAGAAAACACGCCAACATCACACCGAGTGCTGCCAAGTTACCGAAATCTCTCAATACCGGCGAATCCGACATATTCATCATCAGGAAACCAATCGCTGTAGTCACTGAGGTGATGACGATCGGCATGAAGTTAATCGAAACGCTGTGGTCGATCGCGTACTGCTTAGAATGGCCTTTTTGCATGCTCTGACGCATCGTTGCGATAACATGAACGCAGTCTGCGACAGCCAACGTCATCACTAAGGTGGGAATATTGACCGTAGCTGTACTTAGGAACATACCAGCCCAGCCCGATAATCCCATAGTTGCAGCGACTGAGCCGATGATCACCACCAGAGTGGCTATCACACTCAGGAAGGAACGCAGCATAATGGTCAAAAACACCAGTATTACCAGCAACATGGCTGGAACTAATGTTGAGCTGTCATCCTGAGCGGCAACCATGAAAGCATGGTTCATTGCAATGATCCCTGCTTTATGGAATTCGACATGAGGGTACAGTTCACCGTACTTGCTCAACAGTTGATCAACCCCAGCAACTACCTCGAGTGCTTCCGTCGTCTCATCGATTTCGGGTAGCTGAACGGTGACATTCACCACTGTCACATCGCCTTTTTCAGAGATTAGGGCGTGCTTGACCACAGGTTCAGACAAAGCAATCGCCTTAACCTTTTCGATGCGTTCTGGCGTAAGAGGATAATCTTCCAACAGAAGATCCTCGACAATCAGGTCATCTTCAATGGCTTCGGTATGCTGATAATTGGCTATGGAGTCGACTCGGCTTGAATAAGGTACTAGCCAGGCATCTTGGGTAAGCTGTTGAATCAGTTCTAGAGTTCTTGGCTCAAAAACGTTGCCGCTTTGGGGGGAAATGATGATTGCGATGTTGTCGGATTTGGCGAAAGTGGTTTGTATTTCCTCATAGGTGAGCAGTTGTTGGTTTTTTCCGTCAAAAAAGATGTTGTAGTCACCACGGAAATAAAGATTCTTTCCTCCAAAAGTGGCAGCGGTGACCAGTGCTAATGACAGTAGGAGTACCCAACCGCTAAATCGGGTAGGTAAGGTTAACCACGGATGTGGTTGATTTGGATTAGAGTTGGCTGATTTCATCACACTCTCCGTTTGTGACGTTTCGTCAAAAGTTGTTATTTAAAAACCAGCTAACGCTGGCACTTAAGTAACAAAGCTCGTGTTTGAATGATTCAAACCTTATCGAGTGTCTTTTTTGACGATTCGTCATTTAGAGAGTCAAATAAAACCCATAACGGGCTTTATTTTAGGCTGAAGCAGATTAGCGTCCGACGGAGTTGAGATATTCGATCTCTTGACTAAATAGCTCCTGCTCTACTCGGCGCCAGGTCTTCTTGTAATCCCACTCACTAGAGAGAGGTTTCCAGTTCAACCCATCTAACAGCATATTCGCATTATGGAGCACTGAGAACGGGTCCTGTAGGCGATTGATACAATGGCTATTGGACGCATTTTGCGTAAGGGCATTTGACCCAAAAGCAATCGACCAATTGGCAAACACTATCGCATCTGAGCTGATACCTGGTGAGAACTTGAGGTCACCACTTTCAACCGCGTAGTTAACCAGTTGATCGGCGCCTTCTATCACTTGCTCTTCCAGCTCATTTAGCTCTTTAACACGTTCTGGCGACGCCTTCTCAAGTACAAAAGGATTTTTCGCCATTAGTGCACACATGGACAAAATCGGCTCCATGCGCGTATAGATACGGTAGCCTACATGCATCGCTATGATTTTTTCCCGTGTACAGCCTTCAAATTCTGCAGCGCGGGCGAATAACACAGCTTCGCTTTTCAGAGAATGAATACAAAGCGCAACAATCGCGTCTTCTTTACTACTAAAGTGATTATAAATCGTACCTTTCGAGTAAGGGCTTGCTGCCGTTAGCTTGTCCATGGTCAGGTTACTCCACCCTTCCTTTTGAACCAGCGCTTTCGCCAGCAGAATCAGCTCTATTTCTCTATCGGCAATGGCCTGTTGTTTCTTGGTTAACCCAAAACCACAACGGACGCCGTCTTTTTTATCACTCTTTTTACAGCTAAAGCCAAACATGATTATTTCGATCCGTACCCGTCTGTTGCTCCTTAACTTTCTAATTGTAACACGAATCATAATATTGCGATAAACCACAATTATGACGATTCGTCATTTTTGACACTTCGTCATAGTAGATCATATATCACTCAAATAAAAGATTTATTCGTAGATACATACATAAAAACTATGAATTATTATCGTGCTACACTTTATGCACTTATCTGAACTAGAGAGACATTCCCACGTGTTCAAATACTTAGCTTTACCGCTTGTTACTTTTACATGCTGGACAAGTCCGGCATTGTCAGCGGACTACTCAACAGAAAAAATTGCTTCAGGTTTACTGGTTCCTTGGGGAATGGCGTTTGCCGATGACAACACGTTACTGGTCACCGAACGCAACGGCCATATTCTCTCGGTCGATATCGCTACAGGGAAAAGTACTCAGCTTATGGAAGACCCTGCTGGCCTTTATGCCAACGGTCAGGGAGGGTTGCTCGATATCGCGATGTCCCCTTTCGAACCGAACAAAGCGTATGTGACCTACAGTAAACGCACCGCTAGCGGTTCAGATACCACTCTTGCTACCTTCACATTTTCAGACGGTAAGCTCTCAGACTGGAGAAACATCCTTACGACAACATCCAATTCCTCGACCAACCGCCACTACGGTAGTCGGGTGACCTTCGATGATCAGTACCTCTACATGAGTGTCGGCGATCGCGGAGAACGAGACAATGGCCAGGACTTAAGTACCCATGCGGGTTCGATTCTCAGGTTGAACCCTGACGGTTCAGCAGCCGAAGACAACCCTTTCGCCGAGCAAAAAGGCGCGCAAAAGGAAATCTGGAGCTTTGGTCATCGTAATCCACAAGGCTTGTTTTACGATTCAGCAGCTCGCGCTTTATGGTCGATAGAACATGGCCCAAGAGGCGGCGATGAAATAAACCTTATTCAACCGGGCTCAAACTATGGCTGGCCAATCACTTCTCACGGTAAAGAATACTGGGGGCCGATTAATGTCGGAGAATCCAAAGAAAAAGAGGGGATCGAGTCACCAGTAAAGGTTTATGTTCCTTCCATCGCTCCCTCAAGTTTGCTTTTGTATCGAGGTAAAAACTACCCTGAACTGAACGGTAAGCTTCTCGCACCCGCTTTGAAACTGACCCATATTAATGTGGTCACGCTAGACAAAAACAATCAAGCAGTAGATGAAATTCGAATATTGTCAGAGCTTAACGAACGCATTCGCCATGTCATCGTCAGCCCTAAGGATGAACTCATCTTTAGTACTGATCAAGGCAACATATACCGCCTTGTTCCAACTCGCAGCTAAGAAAAAGGCCCGATATTACGGGCCTTTTTCTTAAGCAGTGATATGCTCCAGCAGTTCATCCTTGAGCTCACCTAATACCCCAGGTTTTGGCTGAGTGTGAGATAAAGTCCGCATGCCATAGATACCCATCACCAAAAACTGAGCTAACTGAGCTGGCGATTTTTTTTGAGATGCTTGACCCGCCTGCTGCGCCTGGGAAAGCTTCTCTTCAATAGACTGATGCCAGTCTTGAAGCATCATGCTGATAAGATGTTCCACTTCATCATCCTGCTGTGCCATCTCACTGAGTGATTTCTGCAGCAAACAATCTTTGATTTCTTCCGTTTCACACTCTTCGACCACCCAGCTTAGATATTTTTCAAAGCCAGCCATCACTGTTGGTTGAGAGTCGAACAAGGCCTGAAACTCTTGCGATTTATCATCACGATACTGTTCCAACGCCGCAATCAATAAGCCGCGCTTGTTCTCAAAGGCACAATAGATCGAACCGGGGTGCAGTCCAGTTACCTTTTTTAGGTCTTGCATGCTGGTCTTAGCGTACCCTTTAGCTACAAAAGCATCCATTGCAGAACGTAATACTTCTTCCCGATCAAATTCAGCGCTGCGCATTGGTTCTCTTATCTCAATTATCAATATGGATCGATTCTACTTTATTTTGAACAAGCATTCAAAAAAGTAGTTGAATGCTTGTTCAAATTAGACTAACTTGAATGGGCATTCAAGAAAAAACCACAAAGGGAACGTCATGAATAACCTATTTGAACCATTAGCGCTGAACGACACCATTACATTGAACAACAGAATTGTGATGGCACCACTGACTCGTTGTATGGCTGATGACAGCCTAGTTCCAACTCAAGCGATGGTGGATTACTATGCTCGTAGAGCAGACACTGGTTTGATTATTAGTGAAGCGACCATCATTCGCCCAGATGGTCAGGGATATCCGAATACCCCCGGAATCTTCAGTCAGGAGCAAATTGCAGGCTGGCGTAAGGTGACAGACGCGGTTCATGAGAAAGGCGGTAAGATTTTTGTCCAGCTGTGGCACACTGGCCGTGTTGCTCACCCTCATTTCTTCAATGGAGAATATGTACTGGCGCCTTCCGCAGTCAGCGTTGAAGGCAGCGTACCCCGCATGCGAGAGCTGACCTACACCATGCCTAAGCCTGCGACCCGAGAAGAAATTGAAGAACTTGTTGAAGATTATCGTCAGGCCGCTATTAATGCTCTAGAAGCCGGCTTTGACGGGGTTGAAATCCACGGAGCAAATGGCTATCTGATCGATCAATTCCTACATTATTCAAGCAATACTCGAGACGACGAATTTGGTGGCTCAGCTGAAAATATGGCACGTTTCCCGTTGCAAGTGGTCGATGCAATCGTTGATGCCATTGGTAAAGATAGAACAGCGCTACGACTCTCTCCGGGTGCTTACTTCAACATGGAGCCAGACAATCGCGATCGTCAGGTTTCAGATTACTTGCTCAAAGAACTCGAAAGCCGTGATCTAAGCTACCTTCACGTGGGAATTTTTGACGATAACATGTCATTTGATTACCTAGATGGCACCGTTTCAGAGTATATGCGTTCAAACTACAGTAAGACGTTAATGGGTGTCGGTGGTTTTACACCAGAAACTGGAAATGCGGCGTTGGAGTCTGGCAAATTTGATTTGCTGGCAATTGGTCGCCCATTAATCGCCAACCCTGACTATGTCGAAAAAGTAAAATCAGGCTCTGTGTTGACCGAATATTCGGATGAAATGCTCGCCGAGCTTGTATAACCCATTCACGTTTGGTGAATGAAAAATCAGCGGCTTGTTGCCGCTGATTTCTTATGTAATGAAGATACAAAAAAGCCCTGACCAAATGGTCAGGGCTTCGTAATTTGGAGCGACACACGAGGTTCGAACTCGTGACCTCAACCTTGGCAAGGTTGCGCTCTACCAACTGAGCTAGTGTCGCATAATGCGTTAGTTAGATGGTGCCCCGGGCCGGACTTGAACCGGCACAGCGCGAACGCCGAGGGATTTTAAATCCCTTGTGTCTACCAATTCCACCACCAGGGCACACAAATCTAAATTTGTGATGGAGACACCATCTTTGACATCGACCCATTAGGAATCGCTATCATAAAATTTGGAGCGACACACGAGGTTCGAACTCGTGACCTCAACCTTGGCAAGGTTGCGCTCTACCAACTGAGCTAGTGTCGCAAATGGAGGCGCGTCCCGGAGTCGAACCGAGGTCCACGGATTTGCAATCCGCTGCATAGCCACTCTGCCAACGCGCCTTCGTAACTCCAATCGTCTCGCTTATTTCGCTGCGTTCCTCTTGGGTACGGGATGCATTCTACGGATTCGAACTAATGAGTCAACACTATTTTTAATTTTTTGAATCGTTTGTCTAATTAACAGTCAAAAGCTTCTAATTTGATTAATTTACTCTCAAAATTCTTTTGATTTTTACCAAGTTAACTTAAACAAAGTAGATGAGAGGCATAAAAAAACGGGCTATTGCCCGTTTTCTTTAATGATGTTCTTCACTGAGAAGATCGTCTTTGGCTGCCATTAAATACTGTGCCATAGACCAATAGGTCAATACGGTAGCAACATAAAGCGCAGCGTAACCTAACCAAATCATCCAGTCATCATAACGCCAGATAAGCACCCATAAAGCAAACATTTGGCTAAGCGTTTTTACTTTACCTACCCATGAAACTGCCACACTGGCACGTTTACCAATTTCTGCCATCCACTCACGCAATGCAGAAATAATGATTTCTCGAGCAATCATAGTCACAGCAGGAATTGTGACCCAAATGGAGTGGTAGTATTCAGTGACAAGAATCAGAGCTGTCGCGACAAGAACTTTATCAGCAACAGGATCGATAAAAGCACCAAAACGGGAGGTTTGCCCCAACTTTCGCGCTAACATTCCATCTAGCCAGTCCGTGAACCCTGCAACCCAGAACACCATTGCCGCTGCAAAAGGTGCCCAACTGTAAGGAAGATAAAAAACCACGACAAATACTGGAATAAGGAAAAGTCGTAACAAAGATAAAATGTTAGGGATATTTAAACGCATATTTATTGAGGCTCTTATCGTTTGCGTATTGCTCTGTTCACTGCTTAAAAACAGGGCTCTTATGGTGCGGGATTTTTCCTATTGTTTCAATGCTTGATAAATGTTTTCTGCCAAAGAAACACTAATCCCAGGGACTTTGGCGATTTCTTCAACGCTAGCACGTTGAAGTTCCTGTAATCCCCCCATGTATTTGAGCAATGCCTGACGACGTTTCGGCCCCACCCCTTCAATGCCTTCCAAGGCACTGGTTCTTCTTGTTTTTCCACGTTTAGCCCGATGCCCCGCAATGGCATGGTTATGGCTTTCATCACGGATATGTTGCATCAAATGTAGAGCTGGTGCATCACTAGGCAAGTTGAACTCTTCACCGTCTGTGGTAATCAAAGTTTCCAATCCTGGTTTACGCGTCACTCCTTTCGCAATACCAATCAAACGTGGCCGCTTAGGCCAATCTCCCCAGTACTGTGAAATGATTTCAAACGCTCGATTAAGCTGCCCTTTACCACCATCAATAAACACAATATCCGGGATTTTTTCCACATCCAGCTGCTTAGAGTAACGCCTCTCGAGTGCTTGTCCCATCGCGGCGTAATCATCACCACCGGTAATTCCAGTAATATTGTAGCGACGATATTCCTGCTTCACTGGCCCTTCTTGATTAAACACAACACAGGAAGCAATCGTACTTTCGCCCATCGTATGCGATATGTCGAAGCATTCCATGCGAGTGATGATATCCATACCTAAGACTTCCCGTAACTCTTTAAAGCGTTGGGATATCGTCATCTTGTGGTTGATTTTGGTAGTAATGGCTGTCAGTGCGTTGGTATTCGACAGCTTAAGGTAGCGTCCACGAGTTCCCGTTGGATTAACGTGAAAATGAACTTTACGTCCGGCAATCTCGCCTAAAGCCTCTTGTAATGGCAGCGATTCTTCCATCAGGCCGGAGTTAAGGATGATTCGTGTCGGGATCGTTCGTGCTTCGTTGTGGCTCAGGTAATACTGGCTCAAAAAACTATAAAACACTTCTTCTTGAGTCGTATCATTGGGAATCTTAGGAAAATGGCTACGACTGCCTAAAATCTTACCTTGGCGAATCATCAGAATATGGATACAGGCAATGCCATTTTCTTGAGCAAAACCTAAGACGTCCATATCATCTTGAGAGTCTTCAGAAACAAACTGCTGCTCCTGAACACGACGTATCGCTTGAATTTGGTCCCTGAACTTTGCCGCGTCTTCAAACTTAAGACTTTTACTGGCCAGCTCCATTTTTTCGACCAAGGTCGTGAGAACCTGCTGATCTTTTCCTTGCAGGAACAAACGAACAAAGCCCACCAGCTCAGCATAATCTTCATCAGAGATAATACTGCTAACGCATGGCCCCGCACATCGGCCAATTTGGTACATCAGACAAGGCCGAGTACGATTACTGTAAACCGTATCTTCACATTGTCGAACAGGGAAAATTTTTTGAATTAAGTGCAGCGTTTCACGCACAGCTCCCGAATCGGGGTAAGGCCCAAAGTATTCACCTTTGCGCTTTTTTGCGCCGCGGTGCATCGATAGCCTCGGGTGCTTATGACCACTAACAAAAATGTAAGGGTATGACTTGTCATCACGCAGTAATACATTGTATTTGGGTAAATACTGCTTAATGTAGTTGTGTTCAAGTATCAGGGCCTCTGTTTCGGTGTGCGTCACCGTAACATCAATCTTGTCAATATTACTGACTAGAGCTCGCGTTTTTTCGCTGTCTACTTTCTTACGGAAATAGCTAGAAAGGCGCTTTTTGAGGTCTTTGGCTTTGCCTACGTAGATGACAACAGCCTCGGCGTTATACATTCTGTACACGCCGGGCTGATTAGTAACGGTTTTTAGAAAGGAAGCCGAGTCGAATGTGGCGGTCACTACAATGTCTCGGTGTCTAACATTCCATGGCGGATGGCTAGGTGAGTCAACTCTACGTCACCGCTGATGTCCAGCTTATTGAACAAGCGGTAGCGGTAACTGTTGACAGTTTTCGGGCTCAAATTCAACTGCTCTGAAATATCGGTTACCTTCTGCCCTTTGGTGATCATCATCATGATCTGCAATTCACGCTCAGAAAGATCGGCAAAAGGATTTTCCGATGCTGGAGAGAATTGGCTAAGCGCCATCTGCTGAGCAATTTCAGGAGAAATATAACGTTGGCCGCTATTTACAACACGAATTGCGTTGACCATTTCATCTGGCCCCGCACCTTTAGTCAGGTAACCTGCGGCACCTGCTTGCATCACTTTAGTTGGAAACGGATTTTCCGTATGAACAGTTAAAACGATGATTTTCACATCAGGATTGAACCGCAAGATTTTCTTGGTAGCTTCTAAGCCACCAATACCTGGCATGTTCATATCCATCAAAATGACATCGGCATGATTGCTACGACACCATTTTGCTGCGTCTTCACCGCTTTCAGCTTCCCCTGCTACGTTCATTCCACGGACGTCTTCAATAATACGTCGTATCCCTGTGCGAACCAGCTCGTGATCATCTACAAGGAAAACACTTATCAAACTTGTATCTCCACACTTTCTTGATTGGCTCTGCACCCACTATTTGTAGTGGATAACAGCATGGCAGCCTATTTTAACTTAAATTACGCTTTTTACTTACTCTGAATATGTGCTCAAACGCAAACTTTAGCAAGTACTTATTTTCACATCTGCTGCTTAGCACATTAATGACCATGCAATCAATAAGTTAAGTCATACAATGAGGTTATGAGTCAAAAATCGGCATACGGACACACAACGCAAGGCTTATCATTGAAAACGAATCTAATTTCACCTATTAATACACAGTGCAGTACGCATAGTTGCACAGTTTAAAATACATTTTAAATATCATCTTATAAGGATATGTTATGAAAAAGCTTCTAGCAGTGGCAGCCCTAGCAACAACTCTTCCTATGTCTAATCTAGCACTTGCTGACAATGATATTGGTTGTGGTTTGGGTACTATGGTATTCGACGGTCAGTCAGGCAAAGTTTCTAAAATTCTAGCTGCTACAACTAACGGCACTTCAGGTAACCAAACTTTTGGTATCACTTTCGGTACTCTAGGTTGTGACGGCACAGGTACAATTTCATCATCTGAAAAGCTAGCCATGTTCATTGATGGCAACATGGACAACCTAGCACGTGATATCGCTAAAGGCGAAGGTGAAACTCTGGCAACACTTTCTGAAGTTTGGGGTATTAATGAAGCTGACAAAGCAGCATTCAACACTCTAGCTCAAGAAAACTTTGCGCAAGTATTCAAATCTGAAAATGTCACTTCTCAAGAAGTATTTGTAAACCTGAACAACGTTGTTGCGGATAACGCACAACTAGCGGGTTACGCTATTTAATCAATGCCCTATTAAAAGGTGCCTTTCTAGGCACCTTTTTCACACCACCCTAAAGCCTCCCTATTATTTGTTGTATCCTGACGCCAAAAGTAGAAGCTCAATCGAACTGTAAGACTGTGTATTAGATGAAGTCCCCTTTGCTAAAAACCTCTTTGTTGTGTGGCTTAAGTTTGAGCCTTTTATTACCTTCAGCATCAATCGCTAGTGAATTCGATGTAGAACAGCTCTCCAAGCACTCATACTGGCATAAGCTCGGCCACTATTTGCCTGCGCTTCTATCTGGATACGAAAGTACCGTCGATAAAAGCGAATTTTTTCTTTCGGAACAAGGAAAGTACTCTCCAAAAGCGGAGCTTGAGGCAACCATCAGTCGGCTTTATTCAGAGGATAAGCAACTTGCATTGGAGACTCAGTGTCAATATCCAGCACGCTATAGTTGGCTTGAACAGCAACAAGGTCGCCAGGCGATATTGAACTGCCCAGAGCTAGAAACTTGGAGCCAAGTCATCGACCCGGCTGGTCTTACGCTTGTTTTCCCAACCGCATTTATGAATAACCCTTCTTCTATGTTTGGTCACACCCTATTGCGTGTCGACGCTAAGGATCAAACCAGACATAAAGAATTGGTCGCATTTGCCATTAATTTTGCTGCTGAGCCAGAAACAGATGACAACCCCGCTCTGTTTGCGATCAAAGGATTGATCGGCAGCTACCCCGGTCGTTACACCGTGATGCCATATTATCGAAAAGTTCGTGAATACAACGACATCGAATCGAGAGATATTTGGGAGTACAAACTTAAACTCAATGAAGAGGAAGTAAATCGGGTTTTATTACACTTATGGGAAATGCAAAGAGCAGAGTTTGATTACTATTTCTTAGACGAAAACTGTTCTTATCAGTTGCTGTCTCTATTGGATGTCGCTCGGGAAGACTTAAGCTTGACCAAAGACTTCTCGATACAGGCAATTCCGTCAGATACAGTTTATGCATTAGCGGAAAGCGGATTATTGGAAGAACCTCAATATCGCGAGGCATTTGGCACCAGATTGCTACATCAAGCCAATGAAGCCGATGAAAAAATCTTCGAGGCTGCTAAAAAAGCGACACAAGGCGAGTACCCGAGTGAAAACGAATTCTCAGATGAAGAACGAGCAGCAATTCTAGAACTCGCCTACGAGTGGTTAAACTTTCAATTGTATGACTCCGGTTTAGAACGAGATCCGACAGCCAAACGGCTAACCAAATTGCTCTATCTGCGCAGCAGAATCAAAGTAGAGTCTCCGTTTACCCCAGTTCCTCAGCCTGACGTTCCACCAGAAAAAGGGCACGCTTCCGCCCGTATCGGACTGAGCTACCAATACTGGGATGAGTACAGTAATCAAGCCACCATTGAATGGAGAGCGGCGTATCATGATTTGCTTGACTCACAGGATGGCTTCATACCTGGCGCACAGATCAACTTTCTAGATACTCAAGTGAGTATTGATCAGCAAGGCACTTCTCGACTCGATAGGTTTTACTTTATCGACACAATGGCGCTTGCTCCAAGTAATAGAGTATTCGACAGTTGGGCTTGGAATATTCGCACTGGCTTTGATAGACAGCCTCTGTCTAATAAGTTGGCAGGAAGATGGTTTGGACAAGGTGGCTTTGGCAAGGCTTGGGGCTCACCAGACAAGATCCACGTATACACACTCTTTTCAGGTGCAGTCAGTGGCGGCAATCTGACGGAATATGACGCAGTCCCTGGGGTCGGCTTGGAAACGGGAGCAATTTTCCAAGCTGGACGTAATCATAGAATAGGATTGCAAGCTCAATATATGGCGCTGATTAACTCTCAGGAAGAGAGCCATGTCGAAATTGATGCAAGCTGGAACTGGAGCTTCAATCGTAATTTTGCTGTGCGAACGCAACTGAGTTATCAAAGTTGGCAGTCTGAGAACATTGGCGCCAGACTGACAGGCTTTATCTATTATTAAGAGAACGCCTGCTTATGCTAAGCTAGTGAAACCAAGCTTCATCCGTTGCTTGGTTTTCATTTAGAGCAGTACAAATGTCCGTCCAACAAGGTTTCCTACTTACTCGCCACGCCAGAGATGTTTCTGGTCAAACTCAGATCGATTTATGGTTATCTACTGATAATGGGCCGGTACAGCTTGTTATACCGGGAGAAAAACCCGTCTTCTTTATTCCTCAAGACGATATCGAACAATGCCAAGCTTTAGTTAGCGAGTTATCAATTCAGGCTGAGATAAAACGTTTGCCACTGCATAGCTTTGATGATGTAGAACTTGCGGCTTGTTACTGCTTAACCGTTAAAGACGGGCAACGGCTAAGTCAGAAATTCAAACATCACGAAATTCTTGTACTCGAAGACGATATACGCCTTGCAGATCGATACTTAATGGAGCGCTTTGTTCAAGGCAGTGTCGAATTTACCGGTCACCCCCAACCTAGAAAGAGCTACACTCGCTTTTCAAGCGTCAAATGCCGTCAGGGTAACTATACACCTCAGTTAAAGGTTGTCTCACTCGATATCGAATGTTCAGAGAAAGGCGTTCTTTACTCTATAGGACTCGATAGCCCTATGGACAGCCGCGTCATAATGATTGGAGAACCGCAAGCTGCTGAAACCGAGATTGAGTGGGTTCAAGACGAGAAACACTTGTTGTTATCGCTGATCACGTGGTTTCAGCAATTTGATCCCGATGTCATCGTAGGCTGGAACGTGATTGATTTTGACTTTAGGCTCCTACATAAACGTGCCGAGTGGAATAAAGTCAGATTAATGATTGGACGTGCGAGTCAGGCGAGTTTTTTTCGCACCTCAAGTAACACTCAACAAGCATTCATATCAATACCAGGTCGCGTGGTTTTAGATGGTATCGATACGCTAAAAACCGCCACTTATCACTTTCGAAGCTGGTCGCTTGAATCGGTTTCTCAGGAGTTACTCGGCGAGGGTAAGCAAATCCACAATGTTCATGATCGAATGGACGAAATCAATTACATGTTCAAAAAGGATAAGCCCTCACTTGCAAAGTACAACCTGCAAGATTGTGTTCTGGTCAACAAGATTTTTGCCCACACCCACTTGCTCGAGTTCGCCATTGAACGCTCTAAACTGACTGGCGTTGAGCTGGACCGTGTCGGCGGCTCGGTCGCTGCATTTACCAACCTTTACCTGCCACAAATCCATCGTGCTGGGTACATTGCCCCTAACCTACATTCTGAAAACTGGTTGGCTAGTCCAGGGGGCTATGTAATGGACTCCATTCCGAACCTGTATGATTCAGTGTTAGTTCTGGATTTTAAGAGCCTGTACCCTTCCATTATCCGCTCTTTCCTCATTGACCCGATGGGTTTAATCGAAGGGTTGAAGTTGGACGTTGGCAAACAGGAAAACCAGGCCGTCGAAGGATTTCGCGGCGGTCAATTTCATCGTAGTAAACACTTTTTGCCCGAGATGATCGAAAACCTGTGGGCGGCGCGCGATATCGCCAAGAAAAACAAAGAAAAGGCCTTCTCACAGGCGATCAAAATCATTATGAACTCCTTCTACGGCGTACTAGGCTCTTCTGGCTGTCGCTTCTTTGATACTCGCTTGGCATCAAGTATCACTATGCGTGGTCACGAAATCATGAAGCAGACGAAAGTACTCATCGAAGACAAAGGCTATCAAGTAATTTATGGGGATACAGATTCCACGTTTGTTTCTTTGAACGGGCAATTTTCTCAGCAACAAGCCGATGAAATTGGCCACCAGCTTGTCGAACATATCAATTCGTGGTGGACTAACCATCTCAAACAAGAATACGGCCTTACCTCTATCCTCGAACTGGAGTATGAAACCCACTACAAAAAGTTTCTGATGCCAACTATCCGTGGTCAAGAAACTGGATCCAAAAAACGTTATGCAGGCTTGATTGGTGAGGGTGACAGGGAAAAAATAGTCTTTAAGGGATTGGAAAGTGCTCGCACCGACTGGACTCCGCTCGCTCAACGCTTTCAGCAAGATCTGTATTCACTGGTTTTCCATGGTGAAGATCCCTCTGACTACGTTCGGGACTTTGTCGAAAGAACCATGGCGGGCGAGTTTGATGATGAACTTGTTTACCAAAAAAGGTTACGCCGGAAGCTACACGAATACCAGAAAAACATTCCGCCACAGGTGCGTGCGGCTCGGTTAGCGGATGAAATCAATGCTCAGCTAGGCCGCCCTTTGCAATACCAAAACAAAGGACGAATTGAATACCTGATTACGATTTCTGGCCCTGAACCCAAAGAATACCTTAAGAGCAACATTGATTATCAGCACTACATTGATAAACAGCTTCAGCCTGTCGCAGAAGCTATCTTGCCATTTATTGGCATTGATTTTTCAACACTCAGTGAGCCTCAGCTCGGTTTGTTCTAACACTGAACAAACTATATTGACGGACGCTGTTATTCCAGATGAGTACACTCCATTTTTACGTATCGATGTTCGCTCTATCGTTCGTACTGCAAGTAGTGATGCGCTCACCTATGAGTTAACCGCCAACGGTGCGAGACACTCGTTCAGAATCAAATATTTGATCATATAACATGCATCTTTGCTTGCGATTTTTAACTCATTTTTAACCCCATTCGTACTATTAACGACATGCAGCCACCATTTGAACATTCGGTGCTGCTTAATTCTTTATTTTGACCAAACCTAGCGAATCACACAAATCTTGACTATTCCCGTTAGCAACTTGATTGGTGTCCAGACTGCCAGCGTTCAGGTTTATGTCATCAAATAACAAGAGAGATAGTATGAAAAGAAAGTTCAACCTGCTTCTAATAGCCGTATCAAGCGTTTTGAGTGCCAACATTTGGGCATCAGAATTTGACGAGCCTGCTGGATCAGCCATTAATATTCTCAGTGCCTTACAAGATTCAAGTGCGGTGAATTACATCAATGCTGAAAATATCGTCAACGGAAACAGCACACCACCAACATTATCCCAAGTAAAAACTCAGGTGTTGGTGGAGAATAAACGCTATTTGATCGACTTTAGTAACATAGAACATGAGACTGAAAAAAACATTGCTCGAGCCAAACTCCGTAGAAGCTTGGGATTATTGACTCTCGGAGATATGGTAATCATTAGTGAGCACAAAGGTAAACTCCTGTTTAGTCAGTTAGAGAGCTCTGATGACACCAACCTTAAACGTCTTGAATACAAACCTAAATCACGCCGAGTAAAGAAAAGCATCTCCCCTCTTGCAGAGGTGGACAACAGCATACCTAGGGTCGCTTTCTATATCGAGGCGAAACGTACCATCAGTGATGCAGCATGCAATCCTACCTGGAATACTTACCAAGGCCCCGTTAAAAGTACAGGCATGTGTGACAATGCCCATATTTCTTTAATTTATCAGGTGACGCTGCAACGTTCATTGCCATTTGGAACCCAAGGAAGCGCAACGCCTGATGCCAAAATAGTGAGAATTGCAATTGACGATTCAACGACCGGTGCAGGTATTCAACTGAACCAAAACTTCGATAACATTCTGCTTCATACACGCGGTATACCATGGCCTGAAGGCGGCGACGAGCATGAGATGGTGACCACAGCTCTCGCGCAAAGCTATGACTTCAATTTCAATGCTTCAAATGAAAAAGCTCGTATCCTGCGTACCGTGCCTAAAAGCAATTTAAACAAGAACTACACTAACCGTGAGATTTCAACCTTTTCATTCGGTGTGGTCGCGGGAGGTGAGGCAAGTAGTGACGGCGCAAAAGGCAAACTTGAAGCTTCGGCAAACTGGACAGAATCAAAATGGCTATCCTTTGAAACTAATGACTATCGAGTCGATCGCCATTCAAATGGCCCTCAGCATGTAGGTTTCGAGTGGGCAAGGGAGCAATACCCAACCGCGGAATCAGTTATGGTCACCACAATTCATGGCTATACGGCAGGGATCACACTGCCTGTAGATGAAAGTCGTATTAACAAAATGGGGCACGCAAGCTTCCTACCAAAAATGGAAGCCATATACTCTGCAGCCCCTGATGCAACGGGCAACACCAAATTTAATATTGACTCCACTGTCGACATCACTGGATTTAGGTATATGACGAACGTGACGCCGTTCTTCGGAGTACGAACTTACTACGCTAAAGACGACGATCACCAAGTCAATAGCGTCAATAAGAACATTAATTTTGTAATTGATTGGGACCACCCTGTGTTCACTGGTGGCAGACCAGTGAATCTGCAACTTGGCGGATTCAAGAACAAATGTCTGGCTATCGATACTCAACAGCAGATATCCGCTAAAGAGTGTGATGAATACGATAACCAACAAGCTTTCATCTACAGTCAAGATGGTCATTACATTAGTTCATACAATACAAAATACTGCTTAGACAGTACTGATCTAACTCAAGCTCAATCATGCAACTTAAGCCTCACCCAAAAATGGAGTTGGGAAGAAAAGGCTAACCAAGATAACTTAAAAAGTGCTCACCTCGACCATTATCTGACACACGATAAACAGACTGAGAAACTAAGTATGACTGCCAGTACGCAATCGGAGGCTAGCCTTAGCACCAAGATGTACACACGATATGTCAATGTTTTTGATGCTTCTACGGTAGAAACCAACTCGTATAAGTAATCAGCCGCATACCTAAAGCGAGTCATTGAGCGGCAATAATAGACAGTTGAGTTTTTATTGCCGCATAATCAATATCTTAGCCTATCTTAAATTCGGTTTTCTTATACTGCTTAGCTAGCCACTCACCGAAACCATCAAGAATGCCAACAACCGACCGTTTTGCTATCACTCGTCCTGTGAGCAAAATTCCTAACCGTTCAATTTCAACCTGTTTATCAGGATAGTAGCGAAGAAAGTTCTGCCCGCATTCAATAGGGTCATCAAACCAATTTTTATCTTTGTACATCACTAGCGAATAGCTCGCACGCAGCAGCTTCTTGGCAATAATTATCTGTGCTTTTGACTGTTCCTCTGGCGTCGCAGAGCGTGCAATACGATTGCGGTACACTGCTACCCAATCTTCAACATCCATATTCCAATGCTTAGCGATTTCCCAGCTTGGCTCATAGTCACCAAAACACTCAGAAAGGTCTTCACCGTAAATACACACCGAGCAATGACGAAGCTGAAATCCCCAAGAAAAAATGCTGTCCAAGCTCGCCACCTCTTTCACAAGCGTATTCTTTAGCGACACATCTGTTAAGAATGGATAGGACTTCTGAAAACGCCATTTAATAGAGTTGAACAAGGTGGTTCTGACATCACTAAAGCTGTCATGCGTAACAACCAATACGTCTAAGTTAGAACGATTAGGCTTTGCCCTCTTACGAGCGACACTGCCGTACAGATAGACACTGTGTAGATTGTCACCCAACCCTCCCTTTAGAAAAGCGATAAGATCGTTAATGGCAGGCTGATACCTTTCCTGAAAAGGTTGCTTAGGGTCAATAACAGAAAGATGCATTTAGTTGATAACAATAATTTTTAGGCTTTCGATTCTTTAATGTTCGCCCACACGCAGACACGAATCAAGATATTCCTTCCCTTGAACACTATGTATATAATACGACAATTCCATCTCACACTAAGGAAACACTTTTATGCCAAGGGCAAGTGAGCTTAAAAAAGGTTTTGCTATCGAATCTAGTGGCAAAACACTTCTGATTAAAGATATCGAAGTCACCACTCCGGGTGGACGCGGCGGCGCAAAAATCTACAAACTTCGTTGTACTGATCTTGCGACAGGTGGACGTGTCGATGAGCGCTTTAAATCAGACGACGTAGTTGAAACGGTAGATATGTTTAAACGTGCTGTTGCTTTCTCTTACGTGGATGGTGACGAGTACATTTTCATGGATAACGAAGATTACACTCAATACACCTTCAAGAAAGAAGAAATTGAAGACGAACTACAGTTTGTTACAGAAGAAATTCAAGGCTTACATGTGATTGTCGTGGATGGCAATGCAGTAGGACTAGAGCTTCCAGCTTCTGTTGAGCTTGTAATCGAAGAAACTGATCCATCAATAAAAGGTGCTTCAGCTTCGGCGCGCACAAAACCTGCACGTTTCGCGACAGGCTTGACAGTTCAAGTTCCTGAGTACATTGCAACAGGTGACCGTATTGTTATCAATACCACTGAACGTAAATACATGAGCCGAGCGTAATTATGTCCGAACTGTTCTCCTATGATGACGCCATTGAAACGGCCTATGACATCTTTCTAGAGATGGCTCCAGATAATCTTGAAGCCGCAGACGTTATTATATTCACCGCTCAATTTGACGACCGTGGTGCTGCTGAGCTGGTTGAAACTGGCGATGATTGGGCTGGTCATGTAGGTTTTGAAGTTGACAAAGAAACCTACGCCGAAGTCCGCATTGGTCTAGTCAACGAAGAGAATGATGTCTTGGATGAAGTGTTCGCCCGCCTACTGGTAAGCCGAGATCCAGAACATAAGTTCTGCCACGTTCTGTGGAAGCGAGACTAAACAACAAAAAAAACCAAGCTTTTAACTTCGGTATTTTTTAGAAATAACTAGAAGACGAATTATAGACAAATTCGTCTTCTAGAATTCTATCGGTTTCAACTGACAAACGCGTGCTTGTTAGCCTTCTACCTTGGCATTTTCTACACGGGCTTTTAGTTTCTGCCCCGGGCGGAAGGTGACAACGCGACGAGCACTGATTGGAATGTCTTCACCCGTCTTTGGGTTTCGACCTGGACGTTCGTTTTTTTCTCGAAGATCAAAGTTACCAAATCCAGACAGTTTTACCTGTTCGCCACTCTCTAGTGCCTTACGAATTTCTTCGAAAAACGCCTCAACCGTTTCCTTGGCATCCCGTTTACTATATCCGAGCTTCTCAAACAGGTTTTCAGCCAAATCGGCCTTTGTGAGCGCCATAAAACTTTCCTCAAAGCTGTGTTAAACAATGCTGCCGAATTGGCAGCGCCAAAGCATTTTGCCCAGCCAATCAACAACATATCGGCTTTACTTGGGAAAGTGTATGCCAACCTTCTGATTTTCGCCAACTTTTTTATTAATTGAAGGCAAATTAATCATTAAAAACAAATAGATATATGACCTAAAACAAACATGCCGACTAAGCTGTTAGTTCAAAAAATCTTTATTTTTCAGATAATTAATTCATAAAAATCAGAACCATCAGTATTAGAGTCTGAATTTATTGGCAAAAAATTTTCTTACGCTTAACATGATAGCGAATTCAGTCTGTTAGATATGCTTTTGTGCATATGGATTCTTATCAAATAACACTGCAGCATAGCTTTATATGCTCACTGTAAAGAATAGAAGAATAATAAAACAACACTTTGGTTTTTAGTTTTCTCTAACTAGCTGAATGTAAAGTCATTAAAAACGTTCACAAATGAAATATTCACACCAGCATCTAATAGGAGTTTTTACAGTTCAATGCACCATTACTTGTACACACCGAGCAAGACACAATCAATTGACAAACATTTATATTAATAACGTGAACTGCGCATTTATTCTCCAAGCTAATAAATGTTTAGAATATGGAAGTTAGTATTTAAATATTGACAAAAAAATAAATAAATAATCTAAACTATTGTTGGCAATCAGAACATGAATATTATAGAAATGCTGTCTTCTTTTTTACAGGAAGACATGCTATCTAGAGCTCAATCTAAAGAGCTTTTACACAAAATTGCAGATACACCACAACATGCAGAAATACTCGGGGCACTCATTAGCAAAAGAAAGTTCCAAGTACTACAAGTACGTTCAGACTTGAAACTTAAAGATCTAAATACACTATTAGGAACTGATGAATACGCTTCCTTTACAAGGAAAAAACCAGTTACTGGAGATCTGACTGAGGAGCTAAAGTTTTTTTTAGAACAAGTTGCATTAAAACACTTTGAATCTTTACCGTTGCTATGGGCACAAGTAGAACGCCATAAATTGAGATCTAAACAATTGAGTGCTCTCACAGATACTCCTAAGTTAAGTTATAGTGACATTGAGTATTACAGTGACCTGATCGAAGAAATATCAGAAGATCCTCAAATCGTTTCTGTCCCATTTGATGACGGCCTCTATCGATTAAGTGATGCCATCTTGCTTTCAAATATCGAATTATTTGTCATCAAGCAAAAGTGGTACGAGCTCCTTTTTCTTATGGAACATTCTTCATCTGGTCAACATTTCGTTATGTTTCATAAGTCAGGTGAAAACAAGTATCCTTGCCTATGTTCATCAGCCATGATCACAGACTGGCAGCACAAACATCGTTGGCTTAGCTTTAATCCCTTTTTTCAGCATGAAAGATGGTCACTGCTTATCTCGAAAGAAGCAGTTGATAGCTTGAACAAAACGGGAGTTTTTAACGGGCTTTCTAACAATCTACCAACTCTAGAGCAGTTTGATTCAGATTGTATGGCAAAAGCTAACTCTTCATACAAGCGATGTGAGATACTTAGGTTAACTGTATGCGGTAATCAAATTCAGCAACTCTATCTTCTCTATTTGGCTCAGAAACAAATGGCAAAGCAATTGGCCCAATCTGACTATGGTTGTGCTTATACAATTATTAATAACCCGTGGCTGTTAAACTTTTACGCCCAGCTAGAAGGTAACGCATACGTTCACTGCGGTAGCTTCGGCATTAATCAAGGCGAGTGTCCAACCTATAGAGGCATGTGGCTTGTAAAAGAATTTAACCGTCAATATTCATATATCGACTTTAAGCGATATAAGTCTATGGCTAGGCAAAAAATCATGACTTTGGAAAAAAGCGATGCCTGATTTGCTTACAAATATCCAGATCCACCCAGCATTTCTGCTGCTTTTTGTTGTTGCTTCAATTGTTCTTACTTGGAGTATTTACTTTGCAAAAACCGCTAATCGCAGTAACAGCGTCCAGCTAAGAAAGATAAAATTACCTTATTTATGCTATTCCCTATCAATTTTAGGTTGGACTTTAAGCAACGCTTTTTTCTACTCTCCGTATTTAGTTAGCTGGGGGAGTAACGTTGCTATAGGGATGGCTTTGTTTGCAAATGTCACATCTTATCTTGCATTTGCTAATGCATACTTAGTGTGTTTAATGCTCGCGAAGAAAGAAGGCGAGGGATCTTGGAGAGAAATAGCCTTTTTATGTACTGTTTCTGCAATCGTACTCTTAGCTAATATCGGTAATCATTCCATGATACGTGGTATTACGATTGATAATGTGGGAATGTTTAACATTCATTTTGGTGAGGGAACCAATTATTTCTTCCTGACCGTTATGGTATTAATATTGCTGTCGTTTAAAAACGTAATTCGATACGCACGTAACGCAAAGCCACTCCAGCAGCTCAAATCGCTATATATGCTATTCGGTATAGGTGTTTTCATGCTATCCACGCTTGCGATTCATGTTGTCGTTCCAATGTTATTTGAGGACTTTTCTTTAGCATGGCTACCGCCAGCACTTTCCATCACGGAAATGTTATTAATGGGGTATGCACTGATTACATCTCGCTTCTATAGTAGCCGACATATAATACATCGACTGTCAGCAATTACCCTAGCTGTTACTGTGCTCTTGTTCCCTACACTATTTGTTATTCGTGTACTTGAAACAGAGAACATAGTTTTAGTTGGGTTACTGTTTATAACTATTACGGGAATCAGTTGGAAACCACTAATAGGTTCGTGTAGCCGATTAGCGAGCAGAATTGTGTTTAATGATGAATATTCACCACAAGATAAGCTCTATCAATTAGAAAATGAATTTCAGGTTTCGACCAATCAAGCGTTGAGAAAAGTGGCAGCAATTTTGGGGGTAAATGAAACTTCCTTACAGCTATTGTCAAACATTCAAGATGAAACACTTTATACGTCTCACTTGAAAGGAGCTGGAAGTGTTCTAATCTATGAAGAAATTGAAGAATCTTTGCCTGTCCCTAGTAAAAACGTCGCTCATTCTCTATCAAAACTATATAAGAAAATGAGTGCAGACAATGTTGCTATGGTTCTTCCTATATACGATCATACAAACAATATGTCGCATCTGTTAGTTGCACGTAAGAAAAGTGATGGCCGCTTATTCTTCAGTGAAGAGATCCAAGCCTTACAGTCTGTACTAAAAAAAGTACAGGGATACATCAATGCCGACAGAAAGGTAAGACAATCTCAAGCATTAGCAAATTCCATTGCTCACGAAATGAGAAATCCACTTGCTCAAGTTCAGTTTCAGTTTGAAAACCTTGCACTCAAATTAGGTAATGGTACCTCGCGTGATGAACTTAATAGGCATGTATTGGATGGTAAAAATGCGATTGAGCGGGGAAAACAACTTATAGATATTATATTAAGAGAAGTAAGTGATTCTTCTTTGGAACAGGAGCCTGCGATATCGACTTCAATACAACCTGTTATACGTACAGCAGTAGAGCGATATGGCTTTGAAGATGATAAGATTAAGAAACGCGTTATTCTCAATATCGACCAAGATTTTGTAGTGAAAATAAATGACACCTTGTTTAACTTCGTTTTGTTTAACTTAATGCGTAATGCCATTTACTATTTTGACTCTTACCCAGACAGTACTATTGAAGTACGAACCATTGCGGGTAAATATGAAAATTATGTTATTGTCAGAGATACAGGCCCCGGCATTCCAGAACATTTAACCAAACGTATATTTGATGACTTCTTTAGCCACAACAAGAGTGGTGGTAGTGGGCTAGGATTAGGATATTGCCAGCGTGTTATGAGAGCGTTTGGAGGTTCGATACGCTGCTACTCTCAGCTAGGCTATTATACCGAGTTCCATCTATCGTTCCCATCAATATCGATTGCGCCACCAGTAAAGTCCGTTCAAGGCTGTTCTCCTTATTTACACGAAGAACTGGTAGAGGATAAAAATAGTTTTATAAGTAGCTTAACTCACAGTATTGATAAATCTGATAATCACTTAATCCTAGTTGTTGATGATAAAGAGATTCAACGCTCGCTTGTTAAGCTATATCTAGAACAACTAGGTTATGATGTTGTTTTGGCAAACAATGGAAAAGTGGCAATAGAAATAATCCATAGTAACCCAATTGACCTTGTTTTTATGGATATACAGATGCCTGTTATGAATGGTTTTGAAGCAGCAAGCATAATAAAACGTTCCTATCCAACCATACCAATAATTGCTCTGTCTGGTGAATCAGGAGAGCGTGAACTTAATCTGATAAGTGAATTGATGGATGGACGACTTTCTAAACCTACCACTAAGCAGGCTTTAAACCAAATGCTTACTTCTTCTTTACCTGTAACTACGCATTAAGAAAGACGCCCATTAAGCGAGAGCGGTAGCAAGAGCTAGTTTTTTACCGCTCTAAGTTTAAATCGGCTCATTAATCAAATTTAAAGTTATGATGCAGTATTGAATCAATCTAAAACAACAAGGAATAAAATTAGTAAATACTTTTCGATTAAAAATGGGACTAGATCTGAACACGAATAAAAACAGGTTGCAAAAATATTTTTATCGGGTAAACAATATTGCTTCAATTTTCAAACCCAAAGTAACAGCTTATGTAAATATCAATTCAATCAATAAAAAGACTTTAGAGAAAAGAAGATAATTATAAATTTATAACACACAATACCCAAAAAGATATCGCGACCAGACATAATTCATCGAACTATATATGGCTTAATAAATAAAAGGTTTGAATGGAACACTATAAATAGCGAACTAGGGTGATTATAAAATACGATATTTAATTTAATAAAACGACGTCAGAAATTGGTAAAATCGGAACATTATGTTCAGCTATATGTTAGATCAGGTTTCATACCCTAAAGCTATGGTACTGATTGGCGCAGCGCTGTCTTTATTGATATGGGCTGTATACTTTTGCTCAGCGATAATCAAACGCTATGGAAAAGATGGTATGCGGCTTTATTACTATTACATTCTTTACATGGCGGGGTTATTTGTATGGATTATCAGTAACAGTTATTTTCATACAGATCTTCTTAAAGCATTTGGTAATAGTGCTGCAGTAAACGTGGCAATCATCGCTAACTTAGCCACCCTCGTTGCATTTGTTTCTGCGTATTTATTTTCGGCAAAACTACATAACTTTTACGCTCAAAAATCTATTGGACATTGGCAAAGTGCTGTTGTTGTAATCACAATAATATTCGCCGTATCATGCAATTTGATACCCGGATTAACTGTGCGTGGAATAAGCATTATAGGCCCAAGCGACTTTGAGCTAGATTTCGGCCCATACACTAAACCATTTTTTTTGGGGCTTGCTATTTTAGTCACACTCACGCTAGTGAACTTAATATCTTTAAAGAACAATCCCAATCTAATTCGAAGAACTCGTGTAATTTACATGATTTGGGGAATGACAATATTCATGCTTTCAACCGTGATTATACAGCTCGGATTCACTTTGTTCTTTGACGATTTCTCACTAACTTGGCTACCTCCAACATTATCTGTCCGAGAAGTTCTGTTCATGGGCTACGCAATACTAACCTCTAGATTTTATAGCCCTAGATACATTAGCTACATTATGACAAGTTTTACGATAACCGCATTTGCCTATGCGGGCTTTATCTCCTCATTCTATTCATTTGAAAACACAAGTATCTCGGAACTTGCATTAGTTGCTCTAATAATCGGAGTATCTTGGCCAAAGGTTTATAAAACGATTCAACTAACAAGCTGTAAATTGTTCTATGGTGAATCACTATCTCCAGTAGCCAAAATAGCTCTCCTCGAAGAGGACTTTCACAAATCACCAACCCAAGCCATGGTAAAACTCGCTAAATATCTCGGAGTTCCTAAAGGGAAACTCCGTCTCTTAGACAACTATCAAGGTGCGAACGTCTATCAGCATTACTTCGAGAAACAAAGCACTCCGTTGGTGATAGATGAAGTTGAGGAAAGAATTGCACAAACCAGCGATACTACACTCAATCTCGTACATCGCAATATGAAAGAGACTCAATCAGCTCTTGTCTTACCAATTTACGATAATAATAAAGATCTGTCCCATGTTCTCGTTTCGAGCTCGAAATCCGAAGGAGCTTATTTTTCCTATGAAGAACTATCAGCGCTGGAGCGTGTGCTTCAAAAAGTTCAACTTCATATCACGTACGAACAAAAAGTACGCCAATCACAGGCATTAGCGAACTCTATAGCTCATGAAATGCGTAACCCTCTAACCCAAGTTCAGTTGGAGTTCGAAAATCTCGCGCAAAAAATAGATGGAAGGCAATCCTATCAAGATCTCGCGCCCCATGTTGGTAGTGGTAAACAAGCGATAGCTAGAGGCAAACAACTCATCGATATTATTTTAAGGGAAATTGACAACACATCTCTCGATCAAGAACCAGCGACTGCTTGTTCCATTACTTCAGCTGTGACCTCAGCGGTTAATCAATACGGGTTTGACGATGATTCGCTAAGAAGCAGGGTAATGCTCGAGACAAGAGACGATTTCATCGTAGAGATTAACAACACTCTGTTCAACTTTGTCATGTTTAACCTACTACGCAACGCTGTTTATTATTTTGAATCTTACCCAGAGAGCATTATCACTATTCGCACTGAAAAAGGGCAAAATAGAAACACTGTAATGTTTACAGATACAGGTCCAGGAATTCCTCAAACCTATCTAGCACGTATATTCGACGATTTTTTCAGCCACAATAAGAGTGGCGGCAGTGGTCTAGGGTTGGGATACTGTAAGAGAGTAATGAAAGCCTTTGGCGGCTCTATTCGATGCGACTCGAAAATTGGTGAATATACAACGTTCTATCTGAATTTTCCTGTTACTTCAGATAAAGTGGAAGATTGTCAAATCAATGAATCGGTTGTGACCTCAGGCAATGTAGGTACTTTGCCAACACTCCCCCCTACTTCAGAATTAACACCAACAACTAACCCAGATAAACCTCTAATCCTTGTCGTAGACGACAAACGAGTTCAGCTTTCACTCGCTAAGCTTTACCTTGAACAGCTGGGTTACAACGTCCTACTGGCAAATAACGGAAAAATCGCAGTTGAGATGGTTCAGAATAACCCAATTGATCTCGTCTTTATGGATATACAAATGCCGGTAATGGATGGATTTGAGGCAGCTACTCTAATCAAGCGTTCACACCCATCTCTCCCAATCATTGCTCTATCAGGTGAATCGGGAGAAAAAGAACTAAGAAGAATCAGCAAACTTATGGATGGGCGTTTATCCAAACCGACATCAAAACAAGCGCTCAATCAGATACTGATATCGGCTTTGCCTGCCACGATGCCATAACATTTTCGTAGTTTCAAAACGACTCGCAATTTGCGTATCGCTCAGTCGTGAATAAATAAAACGGTTATCTTTCTTTATGACGTTATACTTGTGTTTGAAATTTGACACCGAGATTTGATTCACTAACTGTTTAATATACATGACGAAAGTTGGCTACAACCTCATTCAAGTTGGTTATGGCATTCATTATGCTTCTAGAGAACTATGAATGAAAAAGTGGCGATGTTTTGTCTTCGCTACTTTCTCAGCCTGAGAATGTTGTCAGGCTGGCATAGATAAGAGAGGCAGCTTATGGAAATTCATCGTCATACTTATTATCGCCTTATCCATCATGGCATTAAGAGCTTATTAGTCGATCGCATAGGTCATTTTACCGAACACGAGTACCATGATTATCTCAATTACATGACCGGCAAATCCAGCTGTTTTGCCATGACTAATGAAGAACTCGAAGTTGCCGTCACCAACCTGAAAAACGAAGGCTACTTAGAAGACATCAAACCCTTGATTCGACGCCTCGAAATGCACTCTTAGCCTACAGTTCAAGGCCAGCAATATATTGCTGGCCTTGAACTGTTAAAGCGAGTACTGCTTAAGCCTTTGTGAATTGTTCAGATTTGGTTACACTGAAGGCAACTTCGCAATCTACAAGCTTTACAATGAAACAACTGATTGATTTTATTCCACTGATTATCTTTTTTGTCCTGTATAAAATGCACGACATCTACGTGGCTACAGGCGCTCTCATCGTAGCGACAACAATTCAAATAATCGTTACCTACGCCCTCTACAAAAAAGTTGAAAAAATGCAGCTTGTCACCTTCTTGATGGTGGCTTTTTTTGGTGGTCTAACCATATTCCTACACGATGACAATTTCATTAAGTGGAAAGTTACCATCGTATATATGGTCTTCGCAATCGGCCTTGCCGTCAGCCACGCCATTGGCAAATCCGCCATAAAAGGCATGCTTGGCAAAGAGATTAGCCTACCCGATCCAGTATGGGCGAAGGTCACTTGGGCGTGGGTTGTATTCTTTTCTATCTGTGCAGGACTCAATGTGTACGTGGCTTTTGAGCTACCACTTGATGTGTGGGTCAATTTCAAAGTCTTTGGTCTACTTGCAGCAACATTTGGTTTTACCTTGCTGACCGGTATCTACATCTACAAACATCTGCCAAAAGACAAGCCCGAAGCCGACTCTGGTGACTAACCAAGCATTTTTGATATAATCCACACTAATTTTTCCCCATTGGGGTATTACAGCGGCCGGATTGGCCGCTGTTTAGTTTTATGGACGTCAAAATGAGTAATGAAATCACTTCCCCTCGTGGACAAATGCTTTTACGCACCCTTGCCATGCCTGCAGACACCAATGCAAATGGTGATATATTTGGTGGCTGGATCATGTCACAGCTCGATTTAGCAGGTGGCATTCTGGCAAAAGAAATATCGGGTGGACGGATTGTCACTGTGTCTGTTTCAAGTATTACGTTCAAAAAGCCAGTTAAGGTTGGCGATGTTGTCTGCTGCTACGGTGAATGTACCAAGATTGGCCGCACATCGATGAGTATTGATCTTGAAGTTTGGGTAAAACCTGTCAAAGAGCATGGGATAGAAGATCGCTTCATGGTGTGTGATGCGACGTTCAACTATGTAGCCATCGACACTGAGGGGAAACCTCGCCCAATCAAACAAAACTAATCTCACACTTTGCTGTCAGAAAGTCTTTAAAAAGCTATTACATTCTGTAGAGTTAGGCTAATCACACAATAAGCGGCTTCGCTGTCGCTTATTCATTATAAGGACATCAATACATGTGGTATGTAATTTTCTCTCAAGACGTTGAAAACTCACTAGAAAAGCGTTTAAGTGCGCGCCCTGCTCATCTAGAGCGCCTTCAAACACTTCAAAACGAAGGCCGACTGCTTACCGCAGGCCCAATGCCAGCTATTGATTCGGACAATCCTGGCGAAGCGGGTTTTACAGGATCTACCGTTATTGCTGAGTTTGATTCTCTTGAACAAGCTCAAAACTGGGCTGATGCGGATCCGTATATCGAAGCAGGTGTCTACGAGAAAGTGATCGTCAAACCTTTCAAGAAAGTATTTTAAGATGAGAATGAAGATTGCCTTAGGTGTCCTTTCTGCCGTTCTTTTGGCAGGGTGTGCGTCACCAGAAGGAGACAAGCAAAGAGAACTGGAGCTGCTCGCAAGCAACCGAGCCAGCCTGCTGGCTTCTGAACTGCCAATGGAAGCTGGCCCGCTTTCTATCATGAGAGCCACTGCGAAAGGCACCATGATAGAAATCATGATGGTATACAATCAAGATGCCAGAGGCGCTAAACCCATCCAGCAAGTGCTTCGCCACAGCATCAACAGTTACTGTACGAATCCCGATACCAAAAACAATTTGGATGTCGGGTTGAGCTATCGATTGAAGATGCGTAACAGCCGCGGTCAATTAATGGTTGACGAAATAGTGACTCAACAAACCTGCCAAGCTAAACCGTAACCTTCCCTTCAGCAGGGTAACGACTCCTTAGACCTCGCAATGCGGGGTCTAATTCATTGAAACATCTGCTCACGTAATCTAGCCCATCAACTTGATAACACTCTAGTTGCATAATGGACATAGCACGAATAAATGAAGTTTTTATGACACCGATATTGAATCATAAGATGGATAAAAACCGCTAAGTGCCTATCGATTATCAAAATAATTCACCTAAAGCCGGCCATTTATCCAACAAATAAAAGATATATAATCTTTAAAACTGTGATCTTGCATTGACGCTTATCCAATCGCCTTCTAACTTTTCATATTAGTGTCATAACCAAGGAGGATCACCCAATGAAGCGCGCAAGCAATTCCTACCGTCTGCAATTAATAAAAGAAGTTGCCACCCGGCAAGAGCGGCTGAGCTGCGGTGATCCCATGGCCAACTATATCCAACAACTATTAGACTCCAAATCTGAGTCAGAGCCGAATGCAGAAAAGAATTATCGCTTTAGCGGCAATCATTTTGATGATCATGTTGGGGGGTGGGTAAGTGACAAGTGGGGATTAAAGTAACCCGTAGGATTAGGACTATAAGCGAGAGGGAACACTTCTCGCTTTTCTGTTTATTGAGCATGTTAAAAGAGATCTTGCTGAGGATTTTTCGGATCGGATTCCACTTGCTGCTCTATTCTAGAGCCTAGCATTTTTCGGCGATAACGCTGCCGACAAAGTTTAATAATGTGCAATTGCTCGGCAGGGGTAAAAGTCAGCCAATTAAAGCGTTCTTCACGCTTACGCATACAGCCCTTACAGTAGCCTTTTTCATCTACTGTGCATACACCTACACATGGGCTCGGGACGACAAAAAATTCTAGCTGCTCCATCTGTGCCTCTTCATAGTTTTCTCAGCTACGCGTTAAGCACCCATCACTACTTTATTGCATCTATAATTAAATAAAATTCAATAACTTTCATTATGTGACTGTAAACAAACTATGACCTTAACCTGACAAAAACAGTGTTTTATAACCTATACTTTGTGCCATTAAAGTCGACAAAGTGTCGATTAACGTTTCTATATTTCGGAGTTCATTACTATGAAGTTTAGTCCAAAAACATTACTTGCAGCTGTCACCCTACCGTTTGTAATGACGGCTTGCGCGAGCAATGGAGGCGATGTGAAGCAAATAACAGTTAAAGATCTTCAGCATCATAACTGGGAACTGGTTAGTATTGATGGAAAAGAAGTAAAAGCGGGAGGTCACCAAAAACGACCACGCCTTGAATTGGGCGAGAACATGATGGCCAACGGTAACGCAGGTTGTAACAACTTCTTCGGTCAGGCTGAGCTCAAAGATAATCAGTTCCGTATTGAGAAAATGGGCATGACGATGAAGATGTGTATGGGTGACGCGATGGATTTAGAGCAGTCATTCTCGAAAACACTCGCTGAATGGAGCGACATGTCCCTGACCAACGAAGGTATGGTACTAAAAAATGACCTTCATACTCTGACTTTCAAGCTAAGTGATTGGAAAAACTAATCACCCACAACTAGAAACCAAAGCAGTCAATTATGACTGCTTTTTTGTTGCCCGTAGAAAAAGAGAACAAATCTCATACAACCCGCATACAATTCCTTCAAATACATAAAAAAATTAAATTTTTTCAGTCATAATGAATGAAAAACATGGATAGCACGGTCTATCACAAAACTTATAGATTCATTCAAAGGGTAAGGACAACCATGAAAAGGCTGATCACTCTCATCTCCACTTTACTTCTGTCTGTTGGAGTAACAGCACAAGACAATTGGCAGCAAGTAACAGAGAAAGCAAAAGGACAAACCGTATACTTCCATGCTTGGGGTGGCAGCCAAGAAATCAACAACTATCTGCGCTGGGCAGATAAACAGTTGCAATCACAATATGGCGTGACACTAAAACATGTCAAAGTTACTGATATCGCCGAAACCACAACACGCTTGATTGCAGAGAAAGCGGCTGGAAAGAACACTGGCGGCAGTGTCGATATGGTTTGGATCAATGGTGAGAACTTCAAATCAATGAAGAACAACCAATTGCTTTTCGGTCCTTTCGTCGAACGTTTACCGAGTTGGCAACAAGTCGATAAGTCCTTACCCGTTGGTAGTGATTTCTCAGAGCCTACCGAAGGATTAGAAGCACCTTGGGGGGTAGGTCAGTTGGTATTCATTCACGATAAAATGACGCTCAACAATCCCCCAGCGTCGTATACAGAAATGCTCAGTTATGCCAAAGCATTTCCGAACAAATTAAGCTACCCTCGCCCACCGGCATTCCACGGCACCAGCTTTCTTAAAGCCGTATTAATTGAACTGACCGCTAATGATCCGTCTTTAGCCAAACCCGTTGAACAGGTGGATTTCAATGCCGTCACTGCACCTTTGTGGAAATACCTAGACGAATTTCACAAAGTCGCATGGCGCCAAGGCAAACAATTCCCGGCGAGCTCTGCTGAAACAGTGCAATTGCTTGACGATGGGCAATTGGATTTAGCCATCACATTTAATCCAAACTCCGTTTATTCAGCACAAGCGAACGGTAATCTGGCTGAAAGTACCACTGTTTACGCAATGGATGGTGGCGCTTTGTCGAACATTCATTTCCTTGCGATTCCATGGAATGCGAACGCGACAGAAGGTGCATTAGTCGCCATTAACTTCCTTTTGAGCCCTGAAGCACAATCACGTAAAGGCGATTTGTCTATCTGGGGCGACCCATCTGTACTTGAAAATCAATACCTGACAGGAAGTGCAAAAAAAACGACCTTGTTTAAATCCGTTGCCGAACCACATCCTAGCTGGCAGGCTGCTCTGGAAACAGAATGGCAAAAACGCTACGGTAATTAAGAACAATCATTAGGTTACGAGAGCCAGATGTTAAGAGCTGCGTACATAGTATTAATTTTGCTTTGCATTGCACCAACAATCCCCGGATTAGTTGGTGTATTGCTCTCATCATTTGGCTACGTTCCCCCTGTCGGCCTGTTCGATTTCTCACTCAGCAGCTATCAGCAGTTTTTCGAATGGCCGGGGATTGAGCACTCCATTGGTCTCACTTTATTCAGCTCCATAACCAGTACTTATCTTTCTTGTTTAATCTGCTTTGCGATTCTTCAAAGCCTTTGGTTAGACCGCCATTGGCGAAAAGTTGAAGCACTGCTTTCACCCTTGCTAGCAATGCCTCACGTCGCTTTCGCGATTGGATTTGCTTTTCTGTTCGCTCCTACAGGTATGGTTGCACGTATGTTGGCTCAAACCTTAGGTATTGACGTAGACACACATGAAGCAACTTGGTTAGTGCATGACCCTTATGCGCTGGGGTTAGCCATGACACTTTCATTTAAAGAAGTGCCATTTTTGCTGCTCATGAGCATTCCTGTTTTGCAGCAGATTAAAATTGACAAACTGTATCAAGTCAGCAGTTCTCTGGGGTATTCACCCGCACAAATGTGGTGGAAGGCGGTCTTCCCTCTTTGGTTAGTAAGAATGCGCTTCGCCTTGTTTGCCGTGATGGCTTATGGCGTTTCAGTGGTCGATTTGAGTTTGATCTTGGGCCCAACTAATCCACCTACTTTAGCCGTATTAGTATGGCAGTGGTTCAACGACCCTGACTTATCACTTATCCCTCGTGCGGCATCAGGCGCGGTTATGCTGTTTGTGTTAGCCAGTTTACTTTTAGTCTTAATCGTACTGGTCGAAAATCTTCTCGTCGGCCATTTTGGTCAGTGGCAATACTCAGGCCGAAGAGGGTTTAGCCTTCCTGGGAAAACGTTATTTACCTTTTCGGCCATTTTAGCCGGCATTATGTTTCCACTGATGTTGATCTGGAGCTTCGCTCATCGATGGCGCTTTCCGGACCTTCTCCCTACCCGATATAGTGACCGTTTTTGGAACAATGAGTGGCTCAATATATTGCCGACGATTAACCAAAGTTTGATCATTGCCGCCGTTACCGCTTGTTTTGCTTTGCTATTGGGCGTAGTGGCTCAGGAAAGTCGTATCCGTTTTCGCTTACACTTGCCGGGTTATATCATTGCTTTACCCATGCTTATCCCGCAGCTTTCTATCTTATTTGGTATCCAGATAACCACGCTCTACTTGTCTGGTGATGCCTATTACATCTGGGTCATCTGGTCACACGTATTCTTTGCTTTCCCATTTGTGTATTTAGCACTGGATGGCCCATGGCGAAGCTATGACAACAACTATACTCGAGCAGCATTGAGCCTTGGTAAAACGCCTCTCTTTGTCTTTTTTCATATTAAGGTTAAGTTGCTGCTACCGGCCATCTTGTACGCTTGGGCTGTCGGGGCCAGTGTAAGCTTAGCGCAATATCTACCGACACTAATGCTTGGTGGAGGCAGGATTGCAACCGTGACCACGGAAGCCGTCGCTCTTTCGAGTGGCTTCGATCGACGCGTTACTGCCATCTACGCAATTTGGCAAGCCATCTTGCCATTTGTTTTCTTTGTCTCTGCCATCCTTATTGGCAGATTCGCATTGCGACAACCTGATTCGAACAAGGATGCCCTTACGCATGACGCTGTCTCTAGAAAGCCTCGCCATCCATAAAACCAGCGGTGAAGCCCTCTTTTCTGATTTGAATATATCCGTTTCAGCACAGGAAGTTGTTTGTCTAATGGGCCCCAGTGGATGCGGAAAATCAACCTTGTTAAGCTTGATTGCAGGACATATGAGTAGCGAGTTTGTCCATTCCGGGCGCGTGCTACTAAATGGCATTAACTTGGCTGAACTTGAACCTCATCAGCGACAAGTTGGAATTCTGTTTCAGGATGATTTGCTATTTCCACACCTAAACGTGTGGCAGAACCTCGCTTTTGCCCTTCCTAACTCAATCAAAGGCGATGAAAGACGCCACCAAGCCATGGTCGCATTGAACAAGGTTGAGCTATCACAACTCGCAGATTCATTTCCTGACCAGATCTCCGGCGGCCAACGTGCTCGTGTCAGCTTGCTCAGAATGCTGTTAGCTAAGCCTAAACTGGCGCTGTTAGATGAACCATTTAGCAAACTGGATAAAGAACTTAGAACACAGTTTCGTGACTGGGTCATCGCTCAACTGGCAGAAGCCAATATTCCTACTCTGATGGTCACGCATGACAGGGATGATGTTCCTGAGAATGGACGGGTATTAAGTTGGCCATGGGAGACTCATCATGCTTGATCGGTTCAGTATCAAAGTCATTCGCTCCCCTTTGGCTATTACAGCCGCCGGATTAGATAAACTCGGTGTGACCGCAAACCAAACGACGCTAAGTGGTTTTCTTCTTGGGTGTCTGGCGTTTCCTGCTCTGTACTTTGAGCAATACGAGCTGGCACTTGTGTTCATCGTTATTAACCGAGTATTTGATGGTTTGGATGGCGCGTTAGCTCGGCGTCAGGGCATCACAGATGCAGGTGGATTTCTCGATATCAGCCTCGACTTCCTGTTTTATTCTCTGATCCCATTTGGCTTTGTGGTTGCTAATCCAGAGCAAAACGCAGTTGCGGGCGCCTTTCTCATTTTCTCATTCATTGGTACTGGCTGCAGCTTTCTTGCTTTTGCCGTCATGGCAGGGAAACGTGGAATTGAGAATCCTATTTATAAAAACAAATCCCTTTACTATATGAGTGGGCTGACTGAAGGCACTGAAACCATAGCGTGTTTCATTGCGTTTTGTCTTTTCCCGCAGCACTTTGCCATCATTGCATACCTGTTTGGCACAGCCTGCTGGTTCACGACCTTTACTCGCATCTATTCAGGTTTCCACACTCTGAAATAGACATAAAAAAGGTCGCTCAATGCGACCTTTTTTAAAAGACAAAATTGATTATCACTGCGACCAACAATCCGGAGAAGAAACTCGGAACATGAAACTGACGTTTCGGCATAGATTGATATTCTAGTACTGGCCCTTCTTGAAATGTTTTCTTTGATAATTCCTTGATGTAATCATTCTGCATATCCGTTCTCCCAACTGAAGTGATTCTGACTTCAGCATAGAAGCTCAAGTTAAGTTGAGGTCAAGACGGATTTACAAAGATCTCAATAAAATTAGCGGAACAGCATCACTTTAAGCGCAGCTTCACTATCAACATCAGCAAATTCAGGCGGATTATCTAACCGTTGCACAAAGCTAAGCTCTGGCGCTTCTTCCTTCATGCTTTCAATTAGGAAATCGCTACTGACCTGAGGAGAGTTCACACAAGCAAGCACTTCGCCCTTATCAGTGAGTAACTCAGGCAAACGACGCAGAATTCTCTTGTAGTCTTTGGTTAGCGCAAAGCTGCCTTTTTGAAATGAAGGTGGATCGATGACGACTAGATCATATGGTCCGGATCTTTTTATTTTTCCCCATGACTTGAATATATCGTAAGCCAGAAACTTCACTTGATTTAGGTTGTGCTCATTCAACCTATGGTTATCTCGCCCTTTCGACAATGACGCTCTTGCCATATCTACGTTAACTACTTGATCAGCCCCACCATCGATAGCCGCAACTGAAAATCCACAGGTATAAGCAAATAAGTTAAGAACATTTTTATGTTTAGTATGCTGCTGAACCCACTCTCGGCCTAGGCGCATATCGAGAAACAAACCAAAGTTCTGGTTGCGACCAATATCGAGTTGGTACTTCAACCCTGACTCAACCACAACAGGTTTAGTGTTCAGTTCACCGATGATCACTTCCGATGGTGCACCTTCGCTGTATCTATGTTGGATAACCACACATTTGACGCCTTTCTCCTGCCATAGCACAGTCTTAGACAGCTGATGCAGTCCCTGTTTGAGCTGTTCAAGAAACTCATCGTCAACACTCTTGAATATATTGATCAGCAACTGGCAATCGACCCAGTCACAAGTGATCTGCTCTAAACCTTGGTATACGCGGCCTCGACCGTGAAATACACGCCTGACTTCGTTGGAAGTACTCGATAACTGCTCCGAAATGTGAGCGAAGAATGTAGGAAGTTGTTCAACCTGCATACTAGTTCCTGTTATTTTTTGATTTTCGGCCATGAGAGCTCCCAAGGTTTTAACCAAGTATTAATGCCTTGGCTGACATTTTCCTGCCGCCATTTCTCACCAAGCAGAGCATTTTCTCTCGGGTCGCAGACAAACTGGAATGCTTTTCCATGAAACTCAATCTCAAGCGCAAATGCATGGAGATAACCTCGGTCTGATTTACTGGCAGGGGCATAAATCGCATCTCCGACGATAGGTGAACCGACCGACTTTAGTGCTACCCTGATTTGATGCGTTTTACCTGTATGGGGTTTGCACAAGAACAAACGCTCACCCGGTTCCGCGCCAGTTGAAAGAAATTGCGTGATCGCAGGATTTGAATGAGAGTTGGTCAATTTCCATGCAGAGCGACGCGAGCGCTCCATATCACCACTAACAAGCCCTTGTTTCTTCTTCGGCTTCTTACTACCAATCGCCAAATAGAATTTTTCCACACGACGTTGAGCAAATTGCGTCGATAACTCACTTGCGGCCGCAGCGTTGCGCGCAAGCAAAAGAAGCCCAGAAGTCATCTTATCCAATCGATGCACAAGGTAGAGTTGCTCGTCTCCAGTAACTAATGCCACTTCATGTAGCAACATGGTTTCGCCATCATCTTTATGAACTGAAACATTGGGGTGTTTATTAATGACGACAAAGTCTGAATGAGAAAAAACGATATCAAACATAGAGGGCTCCACTTTGGACGGATGAGTATACCTGTTATGCGATCTAATTCCATAAGTAGATAAGCAAATAAAAACGGGGAGCCATGTAGGCTCCCCGTTTACGTTGTTATCTGGATTCAGCGTTACAATTTCTTAGAAAGAACACCTGCAAACGCAATGATTCCGATACCCAGTAGCATGATTTCACCTTTGCCGCTATCGAAGCCGGACTTGATGCCCATGAAAGCAACGATTGCGATAGCAACAGGGATTACGTATTTCACTAGGTTGTACCATAGGCCAAACAGTGGGAAAGAGACTTCACCGTCGTTAGTGATTTCTTTCTCAAGGTCAGCACGGCTTAGACGCCAGCCCGCAAAGATACATACCAACATACCGCCAACTGCTAGGAAGATCTTATCAGTCAGTAGGTCGAAGATATCAAATGCACCAGTACCAAACAGAGTTGGACCAACGCCACCCAGAGATAAAGACGCAAACACACATAGTGCCGCCATTACTGAGCTTGCTGCGATTACCGCTGTTGGGCGCTTCATACCTTTCTCATCGATTAGGTAAGAAACTACAACTTCAAGCAATGATACCGAAGATGTCAGTGCCGCTACTGTTAGACCAATGAAGAACAGTAGTGCGAACAGAAGACCAATAACGCCGCCCATTTCAGCGAATAGCTGAGGCACAACAACAAACACCAGACCAGGACCTGCTGCCGGCTCCATACCGAATGCGAACATAGCTGGGAACATTGCAACACCTGCCAAGATAGCAACACCTGTATCCATAGCCGTTACCATACCAGTAGTCTGAACTAAGTTCTCTTTCTTCTTCAGGTAAGAACCGTACGTCATCATACAACCCATACCAAGACTTAGAGAGAAGAACGCCTGACCTAGCGCTGCTAGCACTACGTTGCTATCAACTTTGGAGAAGTCTGGCATGAACAGGAACTCTAGACCCGCCATCGCACCTGGAAGCATTAGACCTTTTACTGATACAACGATCAGGATAAGGAATAATAGTGGCATCAGAATCTTACCTGCTTTTTCGATACCGCCAGAAATACCTTTCATTACGATAACGATGTTAAACATCAGGTAAATACCCATCCACATCAGTGGCTGTACTGGGTCAGAGATAAAGCCACCAAAACTATCACCGATAGCTTCTGGCGTGCTGAGCAGACCGCCACCTACTTTAAAGATGTATGCCAGTGCCCAACCGCCTACTACTGGGTAGAAACCCATGATAAGCAAACCACTGACAACACCGATAACGCCGGTAAATGTCCAACGACGATCAGTAGACTTAAACGCGCCTACTGCAGATAGACCTGTCTTACGACCAATAGCGAATTCTGTCAGCATAACGCTAAAGCCGATAAAAATTACAAAAATCAGGTAGATAGCAACGAACGCACCGCCACCGCTCTCACCTGCTGTGTATGGAAACTTCCATATGTTGCCCAAACCTACAGCAGAACCTGCTGCGGCCATTACGAAGCCTAATTTAGACCCCCACGTATCACGGGGCTGTGCACTTGTACTAGTAGCCACGATTACTCCATTAAAAAATTTTATCAGTTGTGTTTGCTACGTTAGGCGTCGAAAAGTTGAGTGTATAAAAAGATTTACACTTATTAGAATTCTAGGTGACCCTAACAATGTGGCAAGTAAACCAGTTTGAGATTAAAATTGGAACCCCAAAAAGTGTAAATTCCCACCACCGCACGGTATAGCATGCTTAAACGCTGCTTTTTTAATCAAAAACCTCCCCTTTTATCTACATTTTACATTGTCATAACATAATAATTCTATTCCTGACATTTATCTAACCACTTGTGTCACATTACTTGTAAGAACATTTGGCAACGAAATGTTTGTTGTCGGCGCTTCCAACTGGATTTAATATCTAGGTTGAACATCAACCTTACTCAAGCGATTGATTTACGCAGGAAATTGAATGGAAAAGTTCTATCACTTCCTCACATTGGCGGGCATTGTCTTTTACTGGATCCTCGTAGCAGGGGTAACTTTACGCGTCGTTCTGAAACGGAGAGCAGTTAGTGTTTCTCTCGCATGGCTGATGATCATCTATATCATTCCCATTGTTGGGGTCGCTTGCTACTTTTTATTCGGTGAGTTGAATCTCGGGCGAAAGAGAGCCGAGCGCGCAAAAGAGATGTTTGCGCCTTTTGCCAAATGGTTTTCCAGCCTGAATGAATGTCACGCCCACGATACAGCAGGCTTTGGCCGTCATATCTATCGTATCGATGAGCTCTGCAACAATCGCCTAGGCTTACCTGCCTTAAGTGGCAATACTCTGTCTTTGCAAAGCTCGCCCAACGAAATACTCCATTCGATCATTGATGATATTGAAAATGCAGAAAATAGCGTAAGAATGGTGTTTTACATCTGGCATCCAGGTGGGCTTGCTGATGCCGTAGCTTCAGCGCTGATAAGAGCTGCGAAACGAGACGTAGAAGTGAAACTGCTTCTCGACTCAGCGGGCAGCCCGCGCTTCTTCCGCAGTCAGTGGCTCAAGATGATGCAAGCCGCCGGCGTCGAAGTAGTACAAGCCTTGGAAGTGAGCCCTTGGCGTATTTTCCTGCGTCGCCTCGATCTTCGCCAGCATCGGAAAATTATCGTTATAGACGACAAAATTGGCTATACAGGCTCAATGAACCTCGTTGACCCGGCTTTCTTCAAGCAAGAATCAGGCGTCGGGCAATGGATCGATATGATGGTCCGCGTGACAGGCCCGACGGTTAACGTTCTTTCTGCTATTCACTGCTGGGATTGGGAGGTGGAAACCGGCTCGCGTTCACTCCCTCAATTACCTGAATGCCAGCTCGATCCAAATGAACCTCAGCATCCCGTGCAAGTAGTACCTTCTGGGCCAGGGATGCCAGAGCATCTTATTTCCCAAGTACTGACACTCGCCATTAATCAGGCCAACCAGTCGGTGCGGATCACCACGCCTTATTTCGTTCCTAGCGCCGATTTACTCGAAACACTCAAGATGACAGCACAAAGGGGCATTACCGTTGAACTTATTATCCCGCATAAGAACGATTCACTAATGGTGCAATGGGCTTCGCGGGCTTTTTATGCTGAGTTGATGGAAGCAGGCGTTGAAATTTATGAGTTCTACGGTGGCTTACTGCATACTAAATCTGTTGTTATCGACCAGCAGTTCTGCTTAGTGGGAACGGTCAACATGGACATGCGCAGCCTATGGCTCAATTTCGAGCTCACATTGGCGATCGATGACGAAGCTTTCACTAAAGAGATGTACTGGCTTCAGCAGAACTACATGGAAACCTCCCATCAAGTGAAGTTAGAAGAATGGAAAAAGCGCTCTCTATATTCACGTTTCTTAGAGCGTACTTACTACCTATTTAACCCACTTCTGTAATCCGTTATTTCTTACTCCTGACCCTCTTGCTATTAATGCGTTGCCATGTTTTAAATAGGGCAACGCATTTTCAGATAAGGACTTCCAATGTCAGAAGGTAAGCAAACGAAGCTGGTCACCGCGGGTCGTGACGAAAAATGGACCAATGGTGTCGTTAATCCACCAGTTCAGCGAGCTTCTACTGTCGTGTTTAATACGGTTGCCGAAAAACACCATGCGACCGTCAACCGAGCAAACAAAACACTCTTTTATGGCCGTCGCGGCACCAACACTCACTTTGCTTTCCAAGATGCAATGGTTGAAGTTGAGGGCGGCGCTGGTTGCGCTTTGTACCCTTGTGGTACTGCGGCTATTTCCAACGCAATTCTTTCTTTTGTTGAGTCGGGCGATCATATTCTTATGGTTGATACCTGCTATGAACCAACCCGTGACTTCTGTGACAAAATCATGAAGAAGATGGGAGTGGAAACCACCTATTATGATCCGATGATTGGAGAAGGTATTCGCGATTTAATTCAGCCCAATACCAAAGTGCTGTTTCTAGAGTCACCTGGCTCTATCACTATGGAAGTGCAAGACGTTCCAACCTTGGCCAAGATTGCTCACGAACATGACATCATTGTAATGCTCGACAACACTTGGGCGGCTGGCGTGAACTTCTCGCCTTTTGAACATGGTGTTGATATCTCTATTCAGGCTGCGACCAAGTACATTGTTGGCCACTCCGATGTCATGTTAGGTACAGCGATCGCCAATGAGAAACATTGGGACCAACTGCGCGAACAAAGCTATTTGATGGGGCAGTGTGTTTCACCAGATGATGCCTATCTCGGGCTGCGCGGTATTCGCACTCTGGATGTCCGACTACGTCAACATGCCGAGAATAGCCTCAAGGTTGCACAGTGGCTGCAAAGCCGACCTGAAGTCGATCACGTGCGCCACCCAGCTTTAGAAAGCTGCCCTGGTCACGAGTTTTTCCAGCGCGATTTCACTGGCGGTAACGGCCTATTCTCATTCGTACTAAAAACAAGCTACCCACGAGCTACTACAGCACTACTTGATGGTATGAAGCATTTCAGCATGGGCTATTCTTGGGGCGGTTTTGAAAGTTTGATTCTGGCCAACGAACCAAAAAGCTTCAATAGCTTGAGAACCATTGCCAATCCAAACTTTGATGGCACGTTGATCCGTCTGCATATCGGTTTGGAAAATGTTGAGGATCTGATCGCTGACCTTGAGCGAGGTTTTGAACGCTATAACTCACTCATTTTAGAGCAGTCCGCGACGGCTTAACGCTAGCCAATTCAATCAAGCCCCTGACTCAGGGGCTTTATTTTTAACTTAATGATATTATTGAACATTTTATCAATTACTTACTTAATAATGACACGTTAAACAATTGTGTTGTTTTCCATCTCCAATTCACAATTCTATTGCTTACTTTTCATTCAAATTTCGTATAGCTCATTTTCTATTCTACTGTTTAGTTACTCATCAGAGGTCATACCAGAAGGAGCTAATTTTGAAACACAAACTGATACTTGCTGTGCTCTGTATCTTCAGTTTAGGGCTATCGGCAACTACTAGCGCATCCAATGCTAGTGGCTACACTCAAACTCAATACCCCATTGTGCTAGTTCACGGATTATTCGGCTTTGATACATTAGCGGGCGTTGACTATTTCTATGGCATTCCGCACACCTTAACCAAAGACGGTGCAAGCGTTTACGTTGCTCAAGTCTCTGCGACGAACAGCTCTGAAGTTCGTGGCGAGCAGTTGCTAGAACAAGTGGAAACTTTACTTGCAGCGACAGGCGCAGCAAAAGTTAACTTAGTCGGACATAGCCATGGTGGCCCTACTGCGCGTTATGTAGCGTCTGTCAGACCAGACCTCGTCGCTTCTGTGACCAGTATCGGTGGTGTCAACAAAGGCTCTAAAGTGGCTGACCTCGTTCGCGGTACCGTACCCGAAGACTCTGGTTTAGAGGCCTTGGCAGTAAAGCTAGCTCAAGGACTGACGACACTGATCAATCTATTGTCTGGTGGTGGTGACCTAGACCAAGATCCTCTTGCCTCTTTGGATGCTTTAACCACCGAAGGTTCACTTGCGTTTAACCAACATTATCCGGAAGGCATTCCGGCCACTGAGTGCGGAAACGGTGATTTACTCGCTGGTAATGGCGTTTATTACTACTCTTGGACAGGTTCATCTACCTTTACCAATATCTTTGATCCAACGGATGCCGCAATGACCATTCTTGGCCTAGCGTTTAATGAACCGAATGACGGTCTGGTTGGCGCTTGTAGCACTCACTTAGGTCAAGTTATTCGTGACGACTACAAAATGAATCATTTGGACGAGATTAATGGCTTACTTGGTATCCACCATTTGTTTGAAACCGATCCAGTGACTCTTTATCGCCAACATGCCAACCGCCTGAAACTGCAAGGTTTGTAGGAACTATAAGATGATAAATGGAGGACTAACTGTAACAAGCAAAGTATAATGTTAAATATCCTACTCATAACGTTTATATGTTGAAAGTGGCACATTATATGATTTCAGTTAGTTCTACATCAGAGTTTAAGATCAAAGGCTACCCTTATCCTAACTTCCCTCTGTTGCTTTGGTCTCACTCAAATGAAGATATTGGTACTCTGTCAGGCGCGCTCTTTGAAGAGGGTCATCAGTTCCTAGAATTTTTATTAATTAAAAGTGGAAGAATTAAGAGCAGAGAAACGTGGAAAACCTATGCAGCACATCTAGTGTCCTTTTTTACCTTCATTGAGGATAATGGGTTGGATTGGACTGATATTGCTGATGATGGTATTACTGAAATGATTGTAGCTGTATACCGTGATGCTTGCCTTGATGATGGAATGGCGAGTATCTCTGTGAATCAGCATCTCCGAACAGTCGTGCGCTTCTATCAGTTTGCGGTTGGGCAAGGTTGGGTATCAGAACTCCCTTACTCACTGGTTACCATCAAAACAAGCAAAAACAAAAATGATTTCCTAGCTCACACCAAGAATGATGCTGGCGAAGTGTTAAGCCCTGACGTCATGCTAAGTCCACCTAAAACGCTACCAAAATTTCTTTCAAAAGAAGAAGTGCAAGAGCTTATAAATACCATCAAAAATCCAGTGGTCAAACTGATGACAAGGCTCTGTCTACAGACAGGAATCCGAAAGAAAGAATTACTACTGTTTCCCTTGAACCTGATACGAAAACCAGTAGAAGGTAGAGCCATCTACAGGGTTGAAATTAACCGAACCAAGGGTGAAAAAGGGCGTGTTATACACATTCCTCATCGCCTTATGAAAGACCTGTGGAATTACACCCAAACTATCCGCCACGAACAGGTGATGTCGCATGGCCAAGATAAGAAAGGTAACCCTGTTTTCCATAGTGATTTGTTATTCCTAAACACGAATGACAATACAGAATGGTCATTAGGTTCAGGCTTCAACAAGGCTCTAAACGACTTAGGCTTAGATTTTAAAGTGAACCCTCACAAACTTCGCCACACCTACGCTTGTCACATGCTAAAAGGCTTGCAAGAGCGTAAACAAGGCAAATTTGAGCCGCTGATGTATTTACAGCAAAGACTTGGACATTCAAGCATCACTACGACCATGATATATCTCGAAATAGTAAATGACTTGATGGATGACTTAGCGCTTGAATATCAAGACCAAATCAACGAGATTTCTGTTCAAGGCTTATGCGCATAAAAACATGACGGAAGTCAATATAGTTTGGTCACTGCGTATTTTCATCCAAGCAGATGTGGGAGAGGAATAAAGTTTCATACTAAAAAATTTATGGAGCCCTATTTAATAAGAGATTTCTACCCTCGAAATAATAATAAAGTATCATACTAAATCGAAATAAATGGTTTTATTCTATATAATCTTAGTATTAAAGTATCATACTAACCATCCAGCCACCCCATAAACCATCCTGCCCATTTATCAATATCAACAGGGTCGATACAACCTTTGTGTTTACATGAAGGGTGAGAGATTCCCTTGAAGTTACCATCTCCACAAATTAAAGAAAGTAAGCCAAGTACACCGCTCTCTCTGCTTTATAGCTGGCATGAAAGACGGCATCGATCCGATTGTTCTTTGCCATGCTCAGCACTCTCGACCAGGGTGTGAAGTGGTCAAGTAAAACTGGCCACAGTTTTATAAGGGAACCAGAACTGTCGTTCTGATTCATTTGGTGTTAATCCACCATTGTATTGGTGTGGACGATGCTGGTTGTAATAACCAACTAGGTAATCCGTTATTGCTTGGTGTGCCTCTGTAAAGCTTCTATAACCATTCTTTGGAACCCATTCCGTTTTCAAGCTTCTGAACACTCGCTCCATAGGGCTATTATCCCAACAGTTCCCACGACGACTCATACTTTGAGCGATTCGATATCGCCATAACAACTGACGATACTTCTTACTCGTATAGTGGCAACCTTGGTCCGAGTGGAACATCACGCCAGATGGTCTTCCACGGCTCTCATAAGCCATGCTTAACGCCTTACCGGTCAATGCGCTATCTGGTGAGTTAGACATTGCCCAACCAATAACTTTTCGTGCGAACAAGTCAATAACAACCGCTAGATAAGACCATCTCTGTCCCGTCCAGATGTAGGTCACATCGCCGCACCAGACTTGATTCGGTTCAGTTACCGCGAACTGACGATTTAACCGGTTGGGTATATGAACATGTTCCTGTTGTGTTTTTTTGTACGCATGTTTCGGTAGTTGGCAACTGACTAAGTCTAGTTCTTTCATGAACTTACTCGCTCGATAACGACTAAGTGGAATGCCTCTCGCTGTTACTATATCAGCAATGGTTCTCGCCCCAGCGGAACCATTGCTCAGCTCATAAGCTCGGCGAACTTCGGCACGAACAAGCACACGCTCTGACGACAGAAATTTATCTCTATTTACCCAATAACGATAGCTACTGCGATGAACCCCGAACACTTCACAAAGCCGTTTCACAGCATAACTCTTCTTGAGTTTCTCGATTATCGAGAACCGTTCAGGGAGTCTGACATCAAGAGAGCCGTAGCCTAATGGGATGGTCTGCTCCTCCCTCTGATATCTATACTCAGCAAGGGAGATCGCAAAAACAAGGAGACCGACCATGTCTAGTTCAAATGTGCATATCTACGGTATCGACCTAGGGAAAAACTGGTTTCACATCGTAGCAATGGATCGTCAAGGGCATATTCTTTGGCGCAAGAAGCTTACTCGAAGCCAGCTTAAAACCTTTGTGATTAACACTCCACCTACAATTGTAGCGGTTGAAGCTTGTCCGGGTTCCCAATACTGGGGAAGATTATTTAATGATGCAGGGTTCACAGTAAAAATCATTCCCGCTCAGTTTGTTAAGCCGTACTTAAAATCAAACAAGAATGACTTCAATGATGCTGCCGCAATCGCTGAAGCAGGCAGCCGTGGCACTATGCGCTGTGTTTCCCTAAAGACGCACGAACAACTTGCCCTACAAGCGATTCATCGAGTAAGGCAGCGTTTTATTGTGGAGCGCACAGCGACTGTGAACCAGATGCGGGCTTTGCTACTTGAATACGGTATTACAGTTCCTGTAGGTCGCAAAGTATTCGAACGCAACTTACCCGGCATCTTAGAGGATGCGGAAAATGGACTTCCCGACTTTATCCGTGCTTTAGTGTTTCGCTTGCGGGAGCGTTGGCAACATCTTGATGTTCAAATTGATGAAATGAGCGAGCAATTGCAACAGGCCTCAATTGCGTCAGAGAAGTGCCGACTTATATCCAGCGTTCCAGGTATTGGCCCAATTGTCGCCACTGGGTTAATCGCCGCGGTTGGTTCAGGCACTCAATTTAAGCGAGGCCGAGATATGTCGGCATGGTTAGGTTTAGTTCCCAGACAATACTCCACAGGCGGGAAAAGCAACCTTGGTGGTATAAGTAAAAGGGGTAATGTTTATCTACGCCGTCAGGTGATACAAGGTGCTAAAGCATTAAAGATACACATGAAGCGAGACAAATCTGCACTCGGGCGGTGGGTAGCAAAGTTAGAGGCGACACATCATCACCATGTCGTTTTAATTGCCTTAGCTAACAAGATAATGAGAATCTGTTGGAAGGTATTGACCTCTGGGCATGAGTATCAACCATATCCAGCTTCGGCTGTGAAATAGCATACAACGAATTATATTTTCCATAGATTTTGCGAGAAACAAGCTGATGACAGAAGCGTTAAACCCACGGTGTTGAAGCCTGGCTAAAAAAGCAGTCTTTTATGACTGAGCGCTTTATTAGGACAACAACGTGCGTATCCCATCAAGGCCAGAACACTAGATGGTTCACAAACAGGCCGGATACATTGACGCAAACGTATTCTGACAGCGAGCTTTTACTTGCAAAAACGGAGCAGACCATACATTTTTTAGAATTTCCTTTTCTTCTTCAATGCGCTTGATTTTCTTTTTAAGGTCGCGGATTTCTCTTTGCTCAGGAGTCAATGGTGATGCATTTGGTGCTTTACCAGCTCTTTCAGCTTTGAGTTGCCTAACCCAGCTTTCTAGCGTGGTTCTTCCAATGCCCATTGCTTCACAGGTTTCTTTGTAGGTTCGCCCCTGATCAAGTACCAGTTGAGCGCATTCAAGTTTAAATTCTGGGTTAAAAGTGCGTCTTTCACGCTTAGTCATAATGTCACCTGTTTTAGTATCGAGATGATCATACATCACCTCTTAATCAGGTGGCCAAATTCACTATGCCACTTCAGTTATTGATAAAAGTAACTTTA